>JAJYDZ010000140.1 GCA_021790415.1 Thermoplasmata archaeon
AAATGAGCCATATGGATATTTCAACTATGGATGTTATTTAATTTTAAACGCATTTAACCAAATCGTATGCACTTCCATAAATGAAAAAGGATCGCAGGTTGAACAGGTTGATCACTTCACATAAAATGGGGGATTTACTCTGTTTAATACAACACTTACAGGAAACTTGGGTAAGGAAGGAGAAACTTATAGTGCAAGTTTATCCAGTCCTGTATATTTAATATTCGGGTGATATGTTTATGAAAATGGACAAAAGGTATGATCTACGGATCAATTCCAATAATAGACTCCAAGAGGAAGGAGATATGTGTAAAAACGTGATAAATTAAAATATATGAAAAGCAATGGTGAATTAATATGAGTAATGTTGATCTTAATGCTGTATTTACCCTTATACTAGTTTTATTACTTTTCGGAGTAATTGTTTATTATAGTAGACAGGAAAAACAATCATATAAGAAGAGTTCTATTAAGAAATTTTCTATGAGAAGGTCGTTGTTCGGATTTACTAATATTGCCATAACCAAATCTCTCTCAATAGTGGTTATGCTCATTGTATATTTTGTTCTTACCGATTTAGAATTGAGATCGACAGGTGCTATAGGGTATGCAGAATTTATTGAATTCTTAATCTCTTTAATCGGTTTTATTTATGCATTATCAAATATAGTACGATCTGAAAAGGAAATTAAGAAAATTACAGGTCACTATTATTTGGTCCCCCCTTCCTGGGTTTATGACTAAAAACACTGTAAACGCCGGTTGATTTTTGTGCATTTTCGCCGGAATAAAATTGATCCATATCGCCGGTTTAATTTTGACCCATGTCTTTCACCAGACGGTGGTCAAAGTTGTATGGTCTGGAGGTGTGAAGAATGATTCGTAATATGAGGCATAATGGAATGAGTATAAGATCGATAGCAAAGGAGATGGGGAATCAAGGAACAGTGGCAGGATGTATCTTAAGAATGAACCTGTGAAGAAAAACAGGCAGAAAAGAGGATCAAAACTTGATCCTTACAGGGATACAGTTAGGACACTCATTGAAAAGAACAATCTTTCTGCTGTAAGAATAATGGAAGAGATAAAAAAGAAATGATATGATGGTGGATACACAATATTGAAGCGGAAGTTCCATTAAAAATTTGAAGAGAATCTTCACATAAATAGTGTGTTTTACTGATTCTTCCGCTTAGGTTCCAGTTTTTTTCTGGTGGATACATATATACCCTTACTTTGTAAGGCCTTTGGCAGTGTGACCGAAAGCGCTTTGAGGAGGCTTGAACCGATCTCCCTTGGTTCAGGTACCTGGTTGTATGTCACTGCACCTGCGTTTACGGTGATGCAGTTTATTGATGATAATTCATGTATACCTTCCTCAACGGTTATATTGAGATCAATCCATCTCTCCATGAGGTGTTTCTCAATGATGTATGAGAGCATGGCAATGAACACATGAGCTCTGGTGCGAGGTTTCTTCCCCACGTATACTGGACGTAATTCTATTGTATCTGATTTCATTGTTCTGAATGCCCATTCCACGTTTGCAAGATCCTTGTATCTTTTGTGTATGGTATCCATGCTTCCCTGATCTACTGGAAGATTCGATCTGATCACATAACAACCGTCAAGATGCGATTCCTTCTTCAGAACTTCTTCATCGACTCTTACTGTCAGTATCCGTTATTTTGCTTCAACGACAGTGAATCCTGACACCTTCAGTTTTTCTATCCTTTCATTGACAACATCAGTGGCTGTCTTGAGATCAGCTTTTTGATGTTCTGACAGGTATTTATTTCTATCATCCACAGTGTTCCTGATCTTTTCGATCTTTCTGTTTCTGCTGTCCTGTATTTCCTTTGCCCTTACGGGGTTTCTTCTCAGTATGTGCCTTACGTTTTCATTGACGATCTCACATAATTTCTCAGTGAATAATTGCATCTGTATCACTTTCTATTTCAGGAGTGTTTCCATCTGTGATTTTGTTGTTGCTGTTATGTAAAAGAACTTCTCATTATCCAGATCGGCAATCTGTTCAGTTTTGATCATACCACGATCACCAACCATGGTTACCGATTCACATTCGAATTCATCTGCAAGCTTCCTTTCCTGTGACGTGAATATTTTCACATCATTTGTATTTCCCTGGAATACCTCGATGGATATTGGTCATCCATTATCATCTGTGAGGAGACCGATTACTATCTGCATCTTTCCTTTCTTTCCGTCACGGTTCTATCCGAAATCTGCATATTCATTCTTCATACCCTCAAGGTATGGTGAGGAGACATAATACAGGTAGAGTGATATGAATCCGGATCACAGAACTACCAGTATATCACATCATTGCTGTCAACATGGAGGTAAAAAGGAAAAAGCATGTTCGTTGATATGGATAAAATTCTGAGGAAAAATTTATGCGGATTAGGCTGAGCGATACAAGTACATAAATTTTTTTGCTTTGAAATTATTTGTTTAAGAGAATAAATCAGTATAAAAACAAAATGGTTTAATAATTTGATAAAATTAAGTTATGTTCAGGGGAGCCATTGGCTGAGAGGATCAGAAGATCGACCCTTTGAACCTGACCCGGGTAATGCCGGCGGAGGGAGAAGATGGATACAACATACGATATCGTAAAAAGAAGTTTGTCTGTAATAGGTTTATTTTATGGAGGTATTCTATATGAATAAATATAGAACATCCCTCCTTGCATCAACATCCTTTGCATTTATTTTCTGGGGGATAGTTGGCACAATTGGGCCACTTGCTGCGTCTGGGTCCATAATAGGAAATCTCAATCACACAGGAAAACTAATATTTCTTTTAATCGGCCCACTGGTTGTTCCGGCAGGTAATCTCTCCATGGGATTTCTTGCCGATGTCATTGGCAGAAAGAAGGTTTTTCTTATTACCATGTCATTTTATACCATAGGCATTATCGTTATAAGCCTGAGTTATAACGTTCTTCCTTTGCTGCTAGGTCTCATACTGGCAGAGTTTGGAGTTGGTGGAGAAGAACCATCGTCACTTTCTTTAGTTGCTGAGAACACAGATGCAAATAAAAGACCATTCTGGTTAACTATATTGACTAATATGGATAACATAGGAAGCGCCCTCATGGCAGGTCTCTTTTTCATAGTGGTTAACAATCTTCAGGATAGAATTGTGCTACTGATCGGGTCATTGTTACTGATTTTATTTATTGTTCTTCTAAGACGAGTCATTCCCGAATCTCAGATGTGGCTTAAGGAAACAGGAAACGCAGATGAAAGCCAAATAGAGAGAGAAAAGATTGACCTGAAAGATGACGGCGAAAGCATTTCGCAGCCAAGGCTTATTTCTTCTTTTATTTTTCTTGGAGTGATTGCAGTATCACAGTATCTCACATTTGGACTTATGGCCTATGTTCTGGCACCAATAGAGTTTCCTAGTAGCTCGGAGGATGATGTGATTATATTTGTGGCACTGTTAGGTTCTTCAGTTGCAGGCTTTATTGCTGCTCCACTTATTTCCAGAGGTAGGAAGAACTATACATTGCTTTCATTCCTATTTGGAACAGTTACAATGGTTGCGATTTTCATAATGGTACCATATCTAACTAACATGCTTATATTTCTACCACTACTTTTCGCAAACATGTTCATGAGTGAATTTGCCTATGCTTCAAGATCTGTTCTTGAACCAGAACTTTACGGTACAAGAAGCAGATCATCACTTATTGGCCTTACCAGACTATGGCCAATGATAGCCTACCCAATATTTACCTTTTACACCAGCAGCCTTAATTTATCTGACTTTTTACTCATCAATGTTATACTCTGGGCTATGGGATTGTGTGCATCTGTTTACTGGTTCTACTTCGGAATAGAGACAAAGAATGCCAATATAGATTATAATACCATTTAAAGGAATGAGATTGACAATAGATAAAATCTTAATTTTCTAAATACTATTTAAAATCCTTAATAATTTCATATATAATATGTGTAAACAATCCAAATTTTATAATAACCGCTTGCTAATTACCATATGGGAGAATTAATGGCATCGATCGTAGAAATGGTGGACAATTATGGGAGGTACAGGAGAGATGTCCTGAATCTTCAGGCATCGGAGAATTTTCTCTGCTCTCACGTGAAGATGGCATTGGGAACAGATTTAGGTGGGAGATATTCCCATGTTATGCCAGATGGGAGAAATGCCTATGGCGGAACTGAGATGATAGAGAATATTTTCAACGAAACAGAGAGAAACATAAAAACATTATATGGTTCTAAGTTTGCGGAAATAAGACCACTGGGTGGACATATTGCAGCGGAGATCAGTTTACTGAGCACAATTCAAAAAAATGATACAATAATGGCTATAAGTGAAGAATACGGTGGATACACAGGATACATGGAAAACTATCTTCCGAATATGCTGGGCTTCAAGACTGAATTCATCCCTTACAGTGAGGAAAAACAGGAAATTGACTACGAATCTTTTGAAAAGAAGGCAACGGAGATTAAACCCAAGGCAGTTGTGCTTGGTCAATCTTTTTTTGTAAAGCATTATGATCTCGGTCGAATAAGAGAAATTTGCGATAAAACAGGTTCAAAGCTCCTTTATGACGGATCACATGTAATGGGACTCGTAGCTGGTAAGAAATTTCAGCCAGACGCACTTAAATATTCAGACATTTTATTCGGTTCAACTCACAAGACATTCTTTGGCCCGCAGGGAGGAATTGTTCTCACAAACAATGAAGAATTAGCTGAAAAAATAAACGAAAATGTTGTTTGGAAAACAATGGATAACTATCATCCGAATAGGATTGCCGCTCTTGGCATTGCTGCCCAGGACCTCATAACATTCGGAGAAAGTTATGCAGGATGGATTGTTTCAAACACATATACTCTTGCCAGAACGCTAAACGATTCAGGTATTGCAGTAAAATATGCGCCATGGTATTCTGAAAGTCACCAGATAATTCTCTCAAAGGAAAATTTTCCGAAATATGGTGATTTCAAAACAATAAGCAAGAGACTAGAAAATAATAGAATAATCGCAGATACGGAAGGGAGACTCGGTACAGCGGAAATTACAAGAATTGGGCTAACAGACATGGTTACCCTGGGAGAGGTAGTCTCCGATGCCATAAAGGGAAAAGATGTAAGAAGCAGGATCACTGAAGTCCTGAGAAATTCAAGTATAAAATTTTGCAGGTGAGATTATGAAGACAGTTGAAGATATAATGACAGAGAATCCATTGACAATTGATGAGGAAACAACAGTATCTCTAGCACTGAACAGAATGAGGGATAACAAAATTGCTCAGCTACCAGTGGAATCCGAAAGAAAATATATGGGAATGATCAGCTATAGAGATATATTGAGAAGGAGGAGCATTCATCTGAATTCCAAAATAAAGAATTTTGTGACGAAATCTCCAGAACTCAAAAGAAGAGATACCCTTGAAAGGGCAGTAAATCTACTTAGAGACAGTGCAATGGGAGCCCTACCTGTGGTAGAAAATGGAAAGATTGCAGGTGTAGTTTCCAGAACAGACATAATAAAGAACATTGAGGAATTCGATGAACTCAAGGGTGTTCAGACTTTTGATCTAATGCAGGATGCTTATTT
>JAJYDZ010000141.1 GCA_021790415.1 Thermoplasmata archaeon
TCATCATATTTTTGTTAATTCCATAAAGCATAATTCCATGATACTGCCGTTAAGGAATAAGCATTATATTTTAAAAGAAAATAAGAATCAGATAAAATGTCCTATGATTCTCTGTGGGAATGGAACAAATATTCTCTTCTAAAAATGGCGACCATTTTTGCCATAATGATCATTCTGATCCTTGTTTTTTACGGTGATTATATTCTTTATAAAATACCCGGAAATTTAACGCTTACATTGTATTCATACACCATTTTTGGAATGATTATCGTCTCCATTTTTCTTTATTTGTTTAGAAAAAATCCTCTTAACACAGAGAAATATGGCAAAGCATTTACTTTTTTGAAGATAAGTTTGGGAACTCTTTGGATAATCGACGGCATTCTTCAGTTGCAACCGGAAATGCCCTATGTTTTCTTGCCATATGTGATTATTCCCATGATGGGATCCACAAACGGGGAACTTTATAATATCGTCCTTTTTGGAGTCAATATATGGAGCATCCATCCCGTAATATTCAATGCGATGGCAGCAGTTACCCAATTATTTATCGGTATTGGACTCTTAATTAAATTAAATAAAGTGGGGAATCTTTTTGTCCTTTTTATCTCCGCTGCCTGGTCATTGATAATATGGATCTTCGGAGAAGGTTTCGGAGGCATTTTGCAGGCAGGATCGAGCTTTCTTTCTGGAGTACCGGGCTCTGCTTTTGTCTATTTCATAATTTCTATTTACTTAATGCTTGTAGTTATTGGCCTTAACAAAAAAGAAGTAATACCAATCTTCATGGCCGTGGTATTCCTAATCTCGTTTATTCTTCAAATAATCCCAGCATCACAATTCTGGTCAGGATATACACTTTCCAGAATACCATACAATTTGATATTTTTATATCAACCTCGATTTCTTTCCAATTCTTTTTTATATTTCGCCAGTTCGTTTATCACCTATGATTTCTACTGGAATATGTTTTTTTCAATTTATTTTGCCATATGCGTGATCTTCTGGTTGTACCGTCCCTTTTATGGAGCCATCTTGACAATACCCATAACACTGTTTTCATGGTGGGTTGGACAGGATTTTGGAATTGTAAGTGGTTACGGCACTGATCCCAACAGTGGGTTACCCATATTCCTCATAAGCGTGTACACTTTAATTTATACCATTCCTTCAAAGAATTATTTTCCCCTAAACTTTCTAAGAAGAAAATCTTCAGCAGAAATGCAGTGATAGTTATTGTCAGACTTAATATTTAAAGCATAATTCTTAATAAAGCCTGATGACTGATTCGTTATGAATATATTTGACCCTCTGCTTGAAAAAAATGGCGGCAACAAGTTATTTCTTCTTGGCAATGAAGCCATTGTTCGTGGTCTCATCGAAGAGGGCGTTGGATACGCATCAACATACCCTGGAACTCCTTCAAGTGAAATTGGGGATGTTTTATATCAAATACATGAAAGGGCAGGAATTAAATTCGAATTCTCAGTTAATGAAAAAGTAGCAATAGAAAGCGCTTTTGCAGCTGCTGTTTCCGGAGTGAGATCATTTGTGTTCATGAAGCATGTTGGTATGAATGTTGCCTCCGATCCAATGATGAGTATGGCATATACCGGAACAAGAGCTGGTATGGTTATAATGACTGCTGACGATCCATCAATGTTTTCATCTCAAAATGAACAGGATAATAGGAATTATGCCAGACTTGCGCATCTTCCCATAATAGAACCCTCAAACCCTCAGGAGTGCAAGGATTTTATAAAGTATGCGTTTGAATTGTCTGAAAAGTATTCCATTCCGGTAATATTCAGAACAACAACACGGGTATCACATCAGAGAGGGATGGTATTACTTTCTCAGGCTGCTGATATGAAAAATAAGGGATATTTTCAGAGCAGCAAGAATCAGTTCAATGCACTGCCTGTAAATTCAAGGAGATTAAAGGTAGAACTTCTTAAAAAGATGGAAATGATAGAAAAAGACGGTGAATCATCGCCACTAAATTATGAAATAGATGGAGACAGTAAGCTGGGAATAATAACAAGTGGCATTTCCTTTGGATACTTGCAGGATTTGAAAAATGACTACAGCCTCTCCCTCAACATTCTAAAATTATCACTTACAAACCCCATTCCCAGAGAAAAGGTTGCAGAATTTATTAAAAAGCATAGGGATACAATTGTTGTTGAGGAGCTTGATCCAATCCTGGAAAATGATATCCTCAAGATTGCACAGGAACACAAGATCGATTCAATTATCCACGGAAAGAACACAGGAGAGCTACCAGCATATTACGAATTTAATGAGGATATTATTGCTTCTGCAATACTTCCGTTGCTCGATATCTCCCCGCCAGAGGATAAATCATTCAAGGATTCACTGCCTCAAAGACCTCCGGTTTTATGTCCCGGTTGCCCACACAGATCTGTTTACTATTCAGTCAAAAGAGCTCTAAGGCTTTCAAACATAAAAGATGCCATATTTTCTTCAGATATAGGCTGCTATTCCCTTGGGATTTACGAACCCTATGAAACCTCTGATTTAATTCTGAGCATGGGATCATCAGAAGGATTGGCTAATGGTTTTTCGAAAGTAACTGATCAGCCGGTAATCGCTTTCATAGGTGACTCCACATTCTTCCACTCAGGCATCCCCCCGCTCATAAATGCAATACACAATGGAAACAGCTATAAGCTTATAATATTGGACAACTCAACCACTGCAATGACAGGGCATCAACCCAATCCGGGAATAGCTGATCCCGCTAACGGTTTCAATGAAGTAAACATTGAAGAGGTTGTTAAATCCATAGGGGTCAAAGATCTAGTAACAGTCAATTCCTTTGATGTTGGACAGGTGCTGAAAAGTGTAACAGGGGCTCTTAAGAGAAAGGGTGTATCTGTCATAGTAGCCCGTGGTGAATGTGCCATACTTAGCGATAGAAGGGCTAAGAAAAATGGTACTCTAAAACTATATGAGGTTGATCAGACAAAATGCAGCAAGTGCATGAACTGTGTGGAAAATTTTTCATGCCCTGCCCTCTATGTTCAAGAGGGTCAAATAAAAATAAACGCAACACTTTGTGACGGATGCGGAGTATGCGCTGAAATCTATGTGTGTCCGTATCAGGCAATAAAGGTGGTAAACCATGAAATATAATATTATAATAGCGGGAATTGGTGGCCAAGGAGTTGTGACATGCGGCAGCCTAATTTCAAAGGCTGCAATCCACAAAGGGCTTAACGCAATAATGTCAGAAATCCATGGGCTTGCTCAAAGAGGTGGATCTGTTTCAGTTGAAGTTAGATTGGGTGATGTTCATGGCCCAATAATACCAAATGGTGAAGGAGATCTTTTGATTGGACTGGAATATATGGAAGGGATAAGAAATATTCCGAGGATGAAGGATGGATCTACTGTTATATTATCCCTTGAAAAACTAACGCCGGTAAGCTTAAGTATAAAGGGTGAAGAATATCCGAATCTAGACAAAATTCTCAATGATGCAGCCAAGCGCCTGAATATTTATGAGATAGATGCAGAAACAATTGCCACGGAAGCAGGAGATAAGAGAACATCTAATTCTGTTATAATGGGTTTTATTTCAGCGCTTGATATAATGGAACTAAATAACGAAGATTTTATTAATGCCATAGATTCAACATTTTCCGATAAGACGATGTTGATAAATCACAGGGCCTTTGAACTGGGTGCTCTGGAGAAAACTAGGGCTAAACTGAGGCAAAACAATATTGAAATAGACAAATACATAGAAGATGTTGATAAAAAACTACTAAAGTAACTATGCTTTTAAATAAGAAAATAATCCACTTCCATTGAATTTTTATATTATAGTTCCTCTGGGAATATTTCTAGGGCTATCAATGGCCGCCCCTCCCGGTCCAATAAATTCGCTCATAATAGAGAGATCCATAAAATCTCTTTCTGATGGGGCCAGAATAGGATTAGGAGCCATGACTGCTGATTTTATATTCATGGTTCTCATATTTGCATTCCAAAAAACAGTAAATTTCTCATATTTTCTTCCCATTATATATTTGGCTGGTGCAATAGTCTTTGTTTATATTGCATATAACATGAAATATCATTCTTCAGAAGCAACTAGTAAAAATTATTCTTTCTATGGATATTTCAGAGGTCTTGGTACTGGCCTGGTGAATCCGTATCAGATCATATGGTGGTTGAGTGCCGGATTGGCTATATTTGAAACATTCGGTTATACCCTGTTTTACTTCTTTTTTATTGGGATCTGCGTTTGGATTTTTTCCATTACAACGCTTGTTCATTATTCATATATAAAATACGGTGAAATCTTAAGAACAATACTTATTGATTTCAGTTCTCTGGTACTTTTGATATTCTCAGGTATCTTCATATATGAGGAACTATTGATTTTTCATCTGGTTATATAATCTTGAAAGTCTATAAGTGAAAGATATGAATACTATTTGACACTTATTAGTCACTCATGATTATCATTGGCCATAGAGGGGCAGGAGGTCTTTTTCCAGAAAATTCCATAAGGGCATTTCGGGAAGCTGAGAAAATAGGTTGCCATGCTGTTGAATGCGATATCCGGTTAAGCGCTGATGGTCATCTTGTTGTAATACATGACCCAGATCTTATCCGACTCGCAAGTTTAGATCTAAATATAGGGGAAATGAAACTTGATCAAATATTAAAAATCAAATTGAACAGCGGTGAAACAATTCCCACACAGGAGGAAGTTTTTCTAAGTGTCGCAATTCCGGTTTATGTGGAACTGAAAGAGGAAGCAACCGTCAATGCTCTTTCCAGATTACTACGAGAAAATAAAAATTTTCAAAAAAGAACTGTTACAATCTCATTCATTCATGAAGCAATACGGAAACTAAAGAAAAACTTCCCGAAAATGATAACAGGTGCCTTGATGAGCACAGTTCCGGAAGACCCACAATCAATAAGGGAAAACTGTAATGCTGATTTTTTGTCTCTCCATTATGATGGTCTTGAAAGATCATTTATTACATTATGTCATAATCAAAAAATGGGTATTAACGTCTGGACGCCTAACGATGAACTATCTCTGAGAAGATGCCTGAATTTAGATGTCGATTCCATCACAACAGATCGGCCGGACATTGCCTTTGGGCTTTTGAAACAAAATGGATTATCATAATACAATCAAGCAAGTTTCCTCCAATATAGAATCAAAAATAGGCGTTTTACAATTTAGATCCCAAATACCATTAATTAAAAAATCAATGCATTTAAAAGACAACTTTTTATAGAAACTTACAATTAGAAATAGATCAATATGGCTTTAAATTTGTCCGAATTGAAATTCGGGGAAGAACTTCTCAAGAGTGGATTCGCCAAGATGACTAAAGGCGGAGTTATAATGGATGTTACAAATGCAGATCAGGCAAGAATTGCTGAATCAGCAGGTGCAGTTGCTGTTATGGCGTTGGAGAAGGTTCCTTCCGATATAAGAGCTGCCGGTGGCGTTGCAAGAATGGCAGACCCTGCCAAAATAAAGGAAATAATCGATTCGGTTACAATCCCGGTTATGGCAAAGGTAAGAATTGGACATATAAGCGAGGGCCATGTTCTTGAGG
>JAJYDZ010000142.1 GCA_021790415.1 Thermoplasmata archaeon
CAATATATATGAATTGGTTAACGATGATTCATTCAAGAAGAAGATGGCAGCAAGCCATTTGATGAGAGCTTCACAGTTCAAAGAAATTAGTTCAGATCTTGGACTGAATTTAACGCTGAGAGAGGACGGAGAATTTATAAGGGCAACATTTAGGAAAAAATAAACAATATCAATCTTTCACAATATCTTTACCGCTGGCCTTCCAAGCGCGCATTCCACTTTTCAGGTGGCTCACATTCTTTACGTTGTTTCTGACCAGTTTGTTTGCCGCAGCTCTGCTCCTGTGACCTGTTGCGCAAACAAAAATATAGTGTTTATCAGGTTCAAATTCCTTCATATGGTGTTTTAACTCTCCAAGGGGAATATTCTTTATACCTTCAATGTGCCCCGAATTGTATTCCATTCTCGTTCTCACATCTATAATTGAGGTGAATTCTTCTGATTTTCTTCTTTCAATCTCATCAGGCTCCAGTTCTTTAAGTTCTACAGGGTCTCTGAAGAAATCCATTATGGCCATAATATGTAATGTATTTGCGGTATAGATTACCTTCCTTTATTAATCATGTTTATTTAATGCAGATAATTTTAAATTAATAGGATCACAGAACATCCGAGAGCTTATCGGGAAGATATTTTTCTGTGACAAAGTCAAGACCGTATTTTGCCAGAGCCTGTTGTTCAGCCTTCTTTCCCATCTGCAGCATTGTTTCAATTTCCTGTTTCCAGAATTCTGTTGAGAATCTTGGATCCTGCAGTTCAGAATTAAGTGCGGAAACGTCTTTGTCGCTGAGTTTATCCGATGGAAGGTCATAGTTAATTATGTCAGAGGCGGTTATTCCTATGAATTCTGCTGCGGGTACCGCCAACCATTCTGAGATGTGAGCCGTTTTAATTGCTCCATAGGCTATTGATCCAAATATTCTGAATGACCATGGGTCACCGTCGGTAAATACAAACACCGGGAGACCAAGTTCATTATTCAGACGTTTAAGGAGACGCCTCGTGCTCCTTGCCGGCTGACCCTTAAGATGCACAAGAACAGATCGAAAATCCTCGTCAAAACCATTTTCCACAAGTCTGTCAAACATTCCTCCTGTTTCTATGGCAAGAATGAAATCCGCGTCATGCGATATGAGCTTGACCTTTTCTTCCTCAACATTATATGGGATTGTATAACCGGCATCACCAACATCATCCCGGCAGTTTATCCTCTTGAATTCTCCCTTCCTGTTTTTCTCTTCAATGGTTATGTTTCCAATGACGCTTGCTCCATTCTCTTCGGGTCTCAATTTAAAATCCTCCCGCATCAGGGATGTAATCACTTCCAGGTCTTCTGCAAGCATATTTGATTCATCCTGAGTATGGAATTTATAGTCTTTCCAGCCTTCGGATATGTAGTACATTTCCCTTAACGTGGAAGATTTCTGGCTCTTGATCATATCCATGATGAATTCAATCGTGTAGAGGGCCTTGGCCATGAACTGGGCACCATCTGTTGTCTTTGCGCTTCTCGAAACAGATGAACTGCCGTATTTCCAAACATTCATGGCCTGATCAAACACTATGTTATCTTTGGTTCTTGAGGATAACTTCAGCTCCGGCACATCTCCAGAAACAAGTTCATTGTACATCTTTTCCACAAGCTTTATGAGCGTTTCGTCTGTTTTAATATCAACCATTTATTCCACCTCATTGTTTCGCAGGTCCCAATCACCGGGAAGAGGCTCTGCGCCCTGAATCTTTGAAGCGTCTATCCCCGTGAAATAATAATCCGTCCCCGGATATTGTCCAGGCCACTGAACGAATGTTTGAAAAACTCTCTCTTCCGCAGGCTTCAGATCTTCTATTTCATAATCCGTGCTCTTATCATCCATGCCTCCGAAGACAGCCTTTAATGTAAATTTATGCGATGATCTGGTGAAATTAAATATTTCAGTGCGTACATTGTATCCGGGCTCTGTCTTAATAGCCTCTTCATGGATGAAAACAACATTTGCAATCTTGGATACCACCGGATTAATGTCGGGGACCTCCTTTCCCAATATTGATGAGCATTTGCTCGCGATCTCAGGGATTAATCTCCGGAACAGATTGAATTTCTCGGCAACCTTTTTCATTTTATCTTTGCGGTTGCCAAAGGTTTTTAGCATTCTCATTTCCTGTTTTATGGCAGCTTTGATTTCATCAGTTATTATTTCCACAGAAGATATTGCTTCCTTTGATTCCGAAGTATATGGTAATCTTGGTCCGTATACATGTACCAGAATGATTGCGGGACCATAGGGCTGACCCTTACCCTGTTTTTGATCGAGACCATAGGTTCGCCAATCCAGGTCAAAGACAGATTGTGTGATTGCGCATGATCCGGGCTGATAGAGCAGCGGAACCTTGTTCGCAAATCTTATTATCCTGACGGGCTGCTCCGCAGGAAGGTCCCCACCGTAGACCATGCCTACTTCTACAGAAAATGGATTTCCATTATAAACGCTGGCTTTCCTGGTGATAGGTCTTCCATAGAATTCCGGCCTTTCTTCCCCGTAAATGCTCATCATTCCTCTCCTGATGAATTCCTCACCAATGGGGGAAAGGCTTTCCTGTGAGGGTGGCATTAGTTTTGCCCGTTGTATTGATTCCCTGAGAGCCGATATATCCTTATTATTCAACGACGATGGAACAGCATCCGGGCGAAGGTTTGCTCCTGTAATGATCTCACCTGCAGTATTATCACTGACTCTGCTGAAATCATCGGAAAGGAATCTTATGAGGGTTTTTGCAGATGTGGCCTTTGCCATTGTTATTAGTTCTCCGATTTCAATTCCGTAAGGGTGAGGTTTCACTGCCTTTGAGATGTATGGGGCTTTCTCGATATTCCTGTTGAAATGTACCCTGTTTCCTTCCGGATCAATGAATGTAATACTGGCATGGGGGTTTACCACTGCGCTTTCCTTGAGATATTCAACTATTGACTGCCTTCCGGTTACATATCTCCCCTTTGCTGTAATGGATACACTTGTCCCGTGAGGCCGATCCCAAATAAACGGCTCCTGAGTCTTGATGTCAGCCTTATTTTCCTTGACATTTATTCCAAGGATAAAGCGAAATGCAACATCATCCTCATTTCTCTTTGTTTCAACATGGGCCTTCTCTCCTGTTGTAAGTTGTCCATAGAGAATTGCAGCAGTGATTCCAAGTCCCTGCTGACCTCTTGATTGCCTAATCACATGGAATCTTGATCCGTACAGGAGTTGACCAAAGACCCTTGGTACCTGTGTCCTCTCAATACCTGGACCATTATCCGTAACAGTTACATTGAATATGTCATCTGAGACTTTTGAGACAGAAACAACAATCTCCGGTAAAATTGCATATTCATCACATGCATCAAGAGAATTGTCAAAGGCCTCTTTGACAATCATGAAAAGAGATTTTTGTGGGGAATCAAATCCAAGTATGTGCCTGTTTTTCTCGAAGAATTCCGATAGGGAAACTTCACGATATTGTGTCTGTTCCTTAGCTTTGACCATCTTAACACTTAAATGTAAATAGTAAATGAATTTTTATTCT
The DNA here is from genome assembly GCA_021790415.1 of Thermoplasmata archaeon. The sequence continues at coordinate 3,565 of JAJYDZ010000142.1, forward strand.
GCCGAATAATTCTGTTATTATTCATATAATAGAGAAAATTGAAAGCATTTGAATTAAGGCCATCTCAATGAATACAGTTTATCTCATGAACAAGTCCGAAGATATCTTATTGCTCAATTTGTTAAATTCATCGCTTCTGAATATTCCATATTCTGTGATGTACCCTGTTACATATTTTGCTGGAGTGACATCGAATGCTGGGTTTTTGGCCCTGCTCGTTGTTGGGCTGTGCCTCACACCATTAATTACAAGAACCTCATCTTCTCCCCTCTCCTCAATGGGGATTTCGGAACCTGACTTTATTTTGAAATCAAATGTACTTGCGGGAGCAGCAACATAGAAGGGAATACTGTTTTCCTTTGCTAAAACCGCCTTCTCGTAAGTTCCAATCTTGTTTGCAAAATCTCCATTGGCACCTATCCTGTCTGCACCTACAATAACCAGATCAACCTCTCCTCTATTCATATAAAACCCGGCTGCATTATCAGCAATGATCGCATGATCAATACCTTCCTGACCCAATTCCCAAGCAGTAAGTCTGGCTCCCTGAAGTCTTGGTCGGGTTTCATCCACGTACACAAAAATATTCTTCCCAGATTCCTTTGCAACCCGCATTGGTGCTAACGCAGTTCCCCAATCCAGTACTGCTAGTGCTCCTGCATTACAATGAGTGAGTAGACGGCTGCCCTCCTTAATGATGGCATTTCCATATTCTCCAATTTTTTTGCATCGTCCTGATATTTCGTTTGCATAACGCTCTGCAGCATTCAATTCAAAATTTTCCCTTTTCATAAAGTTGATGGCCTTGAAAAGATCAAAGGCTGTAGGTCTTGTCGAAGCTATCAGTTTCTCAATTTCCTCCATGTTTTCTCCCTGAATCTTTGACATTGCCAATCCATATGCTGCCGTTACACCTATGGCAGGTGCACCCCTTACAACCATATCTTTGATCGAATAGGCTATATCATTGGCATTCTTTGCATCATAAATCTCCATGGAAACCGGGAGCTTTCTCTGGTCAATCATTCTCACAATACCGTTTTCATACCAGACTGCTCTCAACTTTCTCTCCTGTCCATCTACAACCATTTTCATGTGATCTGTACTCTATTTTTTCAAAGTATTTTAACGCTTTCAATGTTTGTTCTGTGTGTTTTGAAGTTAGTCTATATTCTTCGTACTTCTTTGAAAGCTTTGGTAAGTCAAAGCAATCAAAAATTGCTTCACTTCAATTATTTGTCAATGGTTTGTAACGTTTCTAAAACAGTAAACATGCTTAACATATAAGGTAATAAACCTTATTTTATTGATTGCGATTTTCAGAAGTGTATAATAGAAATGTAAAGCATACAAACGCATTGAATATAGGAACCGTATTGGCGTTTATAACCACAAGTTTCCTTTATTTGCTAACTGGAATAGTTATTCTGATGGGCGATATACTATTCAACATGGGAATCAGGAGGGATACCATATTCATAATGTGGCTTTTTGGTTTTGTTTCGATGATAGTTTTTGGATTATCATATATGTTTGTTTCAGGTTTCACTCGCAACAAAGCGTTCATGAATAAAACTATGAAATATGAATACTTACTTTTGAATATTGGAGTTATTACTTTCTTCGGTGGTTTCGCCGACATTGTTGGAAGCAGCCTCAGTATAGAATTCGCAGGAACTGGATTAATACTCTTAGTGATCGCAATAATTCTCCGCATTCTTAATCTTGCATACAGCGCATTATCCGGCAATCAGAATACCGTGAGGGCAAGAAACTTTTCAGATGAACAATAGATGACCAATTGGCAAAATTATTATTGATATGTAAATCATTAGTTTCATGGTAAGGGGTATATAAGTAGGAGTATGTAACTGAGGAAATATCCATCACAAGAAATGAAAGAATGTTTATATCAAGTTATTATATACCGATTGCCATCAAAAGCCGGGGCCCGTAGCTTAGCTAGGTAGAGCATCTGGCTTTTAACCAGAGGGTCAGGGGTTCGAATCCCCTCGGGCC
>JAJYDZ010000143.1 GCA_021790415.1 Thermoplasmata archaeon
GTTTCATTCAGCTTTCATGAGAGTATGAGTGGCGTTTAATATGAAATAAAAGACAAGGAAATTTGTAACCAGATTCTGAGCCAGGCTGGTATATTGGAACTGCTCCACAATGGGTAACCCAGCAATATAATCCAGCAGGAGTACTTGATATATATTACCTGGTAAATTCTCAGGGTTACATTGTCGGCAGCGGACAGGGCCTTGGATCAAATCTAAACAGCGTAATTGAGACTTTGGGGTGAGGTATCTGCAATTCAACAGAAAATGGATATGTGGAACATTTCCATTGTTCCTGTAGCGATAGTCATTGCCCCAGTCCATCCAGAATGATTTGGAATCAATTGTTTCTGTCCTGAAACCGAACGAATTATAGGAGATGGATATTTAGTACGTGTATATTCATGGAGAGAAAAAACGGCATACCTGTAATACAGGAAATAGGAATGAAAGTGCAGTATTACAATTATCCGGGAAGTGATACAGGGACTTATGGATAATTCTGGACACTATGTATTTACCCAAGGCATACCATCTCATTGCAATGCTACCTACCTTATCATTATCTTTTCTAGCAATATTTAATTGGTTTGTTTGTGTACCCCCGCTATCCATTTCACAACAATTAAATATTACTCTGGGATAAAAATGAGTTACACGTGACTTTACATCTATTTTATTTTTGTTGAATGCCCACTGTGATATTCAGGCTGTTTTTTTAAACCATCACTGTGGGTGCACTACATCTTCAGCATCTGATCAAGTTTCAGGATCCTCCCAGTTTTCTCTCCCATTCCGGACTTGAAATCCAATCTCTCGATCACCTTCTTTCCCCTGGCCGCATAGACAACCATTATGTCCTTCATTATCTCAATGGTTGACTGCAGAGACACGCTCCCACCTGATTTACGTATCTCATTGTATATTAGTGCAAGAAACAGATATGCCATAAGCGAGAGGAACATGTGCACCCTTATCTTCTGCGGCGTTCGATGATATACGGGAAATGCAATATCCATACTGTTTATTGTACGGAAACAGTGTTCCAACCTGTTCCGTTTCCTGTAGAGTTCAATGATCTCACCCGCCATGAGATCTGGAATGCTGGTGAAGAGTGCGTTCATCCCAAGCATTCCCAACCTTCTGGCCATCCTCTCATGATCTATTCTTAGATCTGGGATGATGATTGTTTCATTCATGTTCTGTGATTCCAGGTAGATTCTTGCTTTATCCATCGCATCGGAATCCCCGGATTCGATGATCCGCCTCACTTTCCTGTACACTTTCCCGAATGTTTTCATGAAAGATTTTATCCTTCTGCGTTGAAGTTTTGAACTCCGATATACGATGATACGGTGAATCTTCCCGTAGACTTTCCTCTCCGTCTCGATGAAGGAATCCTCCTCCACGTGGAGATCGGCGAGATCCATGTGATCTGAGAGGGTGAGTGCACCTATGTATCTCCTCTTTCCGAGAAGATTCACATTCTCAGATGAATTGTAGCCCCTGTCGAATATAACCAAAGCATCTTCGGGTATCTGCTTTACCATATCGGGAAACGTTCTGGAATCATGCATGTTCCCTGCATATGAATTCCAGAATAGTGGAATGTAATCGTAATTTGCAGCTATGTAATATGAAATCTGGTTCAGATCGTATCTGTGCTTCTTGTTGTGGCCCTTCCTGGCCATGTCATTTTCCTCCATGAATGTATACATGTTTGAGGCATCCACAAATATCCTTGAGAAATCATAGCCCATTGCAATTATTCTCTCCCGTACAGCTTTCATTATTGCTTCGATCTGGGAATCATCTATCCTGTCCATGAGGTTCCAGAAGTCCTGTGAACCCCTCTTTTCGTATATGGTGGATGCATAATCCCTGGGCATCCATCTCTCGATGCCCTCCTTGGATGCAGGATCAGATAGCCGGTTCATTATGAAGAGGAGAAAATAATCGCCTGGCGACATGCCTCTTTCATGGTGATCCACAATGCTGTCAACAATAGCTTTCATGCCGATCATATGATCTATTCCCAGAACACATAATGTTGACCCGCACCGTATGCTGCCATCCTGATCTCTTCTAAACTGCCCTCGATTGTCTTTGCAAGATCGTCAGCTGTACCCACACTGATCTCCTTAACGATTGTGGGTATTCCATTGATGCGTTTCTTCCACCGTATTACAAGGTACCTGTTCTTACCTGATCGCTTGTAGGCAAAGTACGCCATCACAGATTATAGTGCACCCACATTAATAAATCCTTCTCTTCAAATGCATTGTGTAACTATGAAAACAAAGAGTTAATTTAACAAAGTCAAAATCAGGTGATTGTGTACCCACACATGAATAGCGAAAAAAGGGCTAAATTAACCATCCTGCAAGAAGGAGATGAGAAGAAGATGTAAAGTCACGACCATTATTATTCGAATATAACAAACGATATAACCTTATTTAAAACTATATTTGACTTTCAATGTAAATGGCGATAGTTAAGGTCTAAATAAAGATAGAATTGCGTGAAAAATTACCTTGGGAACTTAGAGAAGAGTGGACACACTCATATTTCACAATGTACCGATTATGCTAACGGGTTGTGTAACGAAGTCCTTTGCTTTTATCCCCCTTAATTAACAAAATATAGCTTGGCAATTAACGCAATTAAAAAATCTACACTCAATTCTGTACCTGAAATTTGACCTCTTTCATTTCATTCATCAAAACTTAGGTCTTCGATTGTTGTCGCTTTTATGAAATTATCAAGTGATGAATACCTTGGACCCATTATGCCGCCTCTCTTACCCGGAACAATACCTATTGGATCGGAAAGTTCTTTCAGAGAACCTGGTTTTAGAATTATTGCCTTTTTACCATAATCTGATGGATCAACCTCAGTTTGTCCAAATTTCTTGGTTATAGCTTTGTCTTCGACATCAACCAATGTTTCAATCTCGCCGAAATATAAAACCTTCGAGGATGGCCAGCTGACGTATAGCGCAAAATAAATTGGTTTTCTGCTTATTTTTACTGATCGCCATGCATAGAACTGCTTCAGCCATGAAGGACCAGTCGAATCGGAAGGGCAGATTATAACTAGCCCATCTCTCAACGAAGTGAGTTCTTTTCTGGACACCCTATGAACTGCCTTGATTCCATGGTCAAGAGAAATGCCTTTAGATACGACTCCAAGATCGATCTTTATGTTATTCCTAACTGATTCAAGTGGCATTCCATAATCAGCCGCTATCATAGCAGTAACTGAATCCTTAATTTTTTCTTTGTTATCGTTTAATATTGCTTTCAACTTGCTACGTTCTTTGCTTTCAGCAATGAACTTCTCCATATTTTTTGGATACTCTCCCTTAGAAAGATTTAGAAATATAGATATGTCCTCTTTGTCCTCCTCACAATTCCATTCGTAGACTGGCTCGTCTACATCCCTTATCATAAGAAGCAATTCATGACCATTGTATAGAACTCCATATTTTACCCGTTTCAAAAGCAAATAGGCGCGTAATTGTTCCTTGCTCCGGTTGTCTGAAAGTGGGACCGCCGGGGATTTTAATTCAATGATAAATCCATCCGAATCATTACCAACTAGGAAGTCGGCTCTTAATTTACCATTTGTGCTTTGCATAGCGTCCTGTTGATGGATATCGTTAATTGACCAATTCATCGCAGACAGCAATTTCTTAGTCAGTTTAGTAACTTCTTTCTCATTCTCGTCCCCTAATCCACATCCTTTATTCACAATTTGTCTGATCTCCTCTTCGGTCATTCAATTCACCACATCAAAAGTTCTTATACCTTCCATATTTACCCTTTAATTCCCGTCCATCTGCGGAAAAGATTGATTGCAAGAGATAAGAACCATGTGAACTTTACAATTAGGAGTTAAATAAAATTTTTCGTCTAATTCCGGTGTCGCCAATGTCAGTAGTATCTAATTTATACAACACCCAAAAAACCCCGCATATGGAACCACTTGCTCATTTTGTAAACACTGCAAAAGCCTTATGAATACGAAGTGCTGTTGTTGAATTCCATGAAAAAATTTGACATTGAATTCTACGATGGACTGATGAAAGGAATCTTGAAGTGCGCAGGGATAGTCAGGAAATCTGCTAATCTTGAAGAGGAAAACGACAACATCGAAGGACTTCTTGGAAAGATACAGGAGAAGATAGATGTCGTGGTCGAGGAAAGCCGGGGGTAGGAAATTCTTCCTAAAAAATTTTTAGGGGGCTTTGTATATATGATATTAGACCCAGAAAGAGAATAAAAAATGATGAATTTTGAATATAACCATGAGAAATACCGGGAAGCCGCACTTAAAGCATGGAGCACGATACGCAGAAATAAAATAGAAAGACTTAAGACCGTCAATGAGACTTTTGATGATTACATATTTGACATTGATTCAAGAAAAGTTGCCTATGGGACATATTCTATAAATCCACCATTGATTAAAAAATCAAAACTTACCTGGATAGAGAAAGGAGGGGTTGGAAAAGAGCTCTCCGATGGGTGGGCGCTTAATTATGCAGTAGGCTGCACTCATGCTTGCAGGTTCTGCTACGTTGACAACATTCACAAGAGATATGGAGAGAGGAGAGCTGGTCCACTGGTTAATCGCGCTTGGGGAAATTATCTCTACACACCGTCAAATATCGACGAGGCCATTGCTAACACCAGTTGGGAACGTTGGAAGGGCGTTGAGGTAATGATGTCTTCAACCCATGATCCTTACATTCCGACGCTGATTAATTCAACGAGGAAATTACTAGAGGCTGCTCTCCCCGCTGGTGTGAAGTTATGCATACAGACAAGATCTCCACTTGTCATGAGGGACTTCGATTATATCTCACAATACAGGGACCAAGTAAGAATACAGGTATCAGTTGCCACAATGAATGACCGTCTCAGTAGGATAATAGAGCCGAGAGTTGCACGACCTGAATCTAGGTTACACATACTAGAAATAGCGAAGCAATACGGCCTGAATACTGGAATTATTATCGCTCCAATAATGCCACCCCTTAAAATAAGGCAGTATCCATCTAAAGACATTGAGGAAATTGCTTCCAGACTTTCTCAGATTAAACCTGATAACATTTATGGAGAAAGTTTGCATGTTAGAGGGCCTAATATAAGTGAACTTGAAGCAATGCTTGGACAGAAATTGGATTTGGAAAATTTTGATGCGGCAATAGAGGTGAAGTTTCACAAAACTCTGTCAAAATATGGGCTGAAGGGAAGATGGTGGAAGGAGCACAAATCTGGACCTTCATTCAAAGAAGCCCTGTAAGGACGTCCCCCTGCCCTCAACATAATGTTGTAGGTACTTAGTTATTTGTTCGCCACTCAGATTTTTTATTCTCCTGTTAAAGTCATCAATAATATCAAAAAATTTAGGCCTTTCGCCGCGCCCACCAGTTGAAGTGAATAACATAAAATAATGCTGTCCGCCTAATTGCTTTTCAATTTTCGTGCTCTCCGGTTTCTTTTTAAAGGCAAATTTTACAACCCGATTTGCATAATAGTTGAATATATCTTCATCCGTCTGG
>JAJYDZ010000144.1 GCA_021790415.1 Thermoplasmata archaeon
AATTTTACAGCAATTAGTCCGGGATCCTCTCCTAAATGCCAAAGAAATTTCAGCCATAACGAACATAAAGAGAACAATAGTTGCAAAATCCTTGGATAAAATGTCACAGGGCAACGCATTTTCTGTTGATCCTATTATAAATATAGCTTGTGTTGATAATCTCATATTTGCAATTTACCATGCTGAGGTTAAGAGGGGAGACGAAGCAAAAGTGACCCGTGATGCCTGCTTCTTATTAAAAGATAATTATTTACTCACAAAATATTTCCCAGCCAAAAGGGTGATTATTCTTGCATCTTTCAATAGTGCCGAGGAAATGGAGAAGTTTAAGGAGCAAATGTCTTCACTGGATGTAGTTAAACAGTCACTTAGTGTCATTTTTAAAACACATCCACAAAGTAACTTTTTATATGAATCTCTTTTGCAAGAGTTGATCGAAAGACATTCTAATTATAGGGAAGATAGAGAATTAAATTTGATATCGGAGGATGATCCTCTCAAAAGCAAAAATATGGAAAAGGGAGACAGTGATATCATTTAATTAAGCAGTAAATCCAATGTATTATCTTTGGGAGGATGTCACTAAAAATTTCTGCAGCCGATTCAGCATGGAATAATCATAAGATGAGGTCTTCCATGTTTCTAAAGGTAAAATAATTATTTGGTTAATATATTATAAATTAGCAGCAATTTTACGATAAAATGAGGAGACAAATATTAATATAATTACATGGGATAGTTTAATTAATGGGTAAGCTAACCGCATATATTGTTGGGTTGTTCTCTGCAATTGCGCTTTCATACTATGTATTATCATCATATTATTCCCCATTAATCTCATGGGTTGGCCCGATTTTTGGTGCACCACTAATATTTATATTGTCCTTAATGTTTCTTTTAATGGGGGACGTTCTTAATCATCTTATTCTGATTCCGATTCTCATAGTTGTCGGTGTTTTGATTGGTCTCGGAGCTAGAAAGGGGACTAAGGCTATAGGCGCCGCAATAACTGTTTACTTTTCGCTTTGGGGTTTCATTGTATCAAGTTTATTTTCTTTGTATCTGGAATCTAAGAGTAAATTTACAAGCCTCGTAAGTTCTGTTAGTTCTTCCTCTATTTCCAACGGTTTACCGCCGCCTCCCTCAGGAACTAATTTTGGGACTATCATGGCAGAGCCGCTCTTCTCCAGAATCGCATTAACTGTTGAGAAGATTGGACAAACCTCCCTCAGTGGTTCCTTTGGCTCAACAGGCACAGGATTATCATCAACTAGTTTTTCGATTATATCGGGTAGCGGGCCATCGTCTTTTCTTGGTATTGGTGGAATCAATGTGGGCGGTCCGCTTGGAATATTGGCTGAAGCGTTTGTTCCTTTTATTATTGTCAATTTAATTATAATAATGATATCATCCGGATTAACAGGCAGATTTTTGTACCGGAGAATAAATAAAGATAAAATTGCAAAGAAAGCAAATAAAGAAAAGAAACAGGGAAAAACTAAGGAGGTTATTGTTTTCATAATATTAGCGCTATTCGTATTATCTTTTGCAGGCGCATTCTCTCCATATTCTGTATCGACGACCCAACAAAATTTCCACAACGACAATGGGTTAAACCCCTATGCATCCTTGGGAAATTATCCTCTCAATAGAAACCCCGTTTTTTCAACAACAAAGTTGGTTACTGGTATTTCCTCAAATAACAATCCTCAAATTTCTACTTCAGGAAATAATTCCAATCAGGATATTCTTTCTGCAGGTGTAATAGGCGAGCAGGGTTCTTCGTATAACATATTCCTCAATATGGCACTATACAGTGGCAATTCCAATTCAAACTGGATATATGCGAGCGGTCAGACATCATCCATTTTCACGCTCGTTGCTGAAACGGATAATTTGCCGCAACTATTCAGAAGTATAGAAAACGGTCTTGGTGTAAGCAATACCATATCAAATTCCTCAATCACAAGTTCCACATTATGGAATCTTATGCCTCAATCCGTTATCGTAATGGCTTACAACGGAACATTAGCTAACACATCTTCATATGCCACGACCCAAGTTGGCAGCATTATGAGTCAGCTGGGAGGAAGTGATGGGGCCTGCATAGTTCAACTATCTCTCGGAACATCTTTCATTGGTATTTCTGACTCTAACATTAGCTTATATATTTACACCTTCACAGCCAACTACTATAACTCAGAAAACTCTATGGTTAATGACCTATCCAGCACAATCTCAAATTCTGGCTCCAACGAAATCTTTACATCAGGCATGAATTCAGGATATCTGGTTCCAGGTTATTCATCAAGCAGTGTTGATTCCTCCATATTTATCGCGGGATTTGTTCATTCAGGAACTTTTTCAAATGAAATTTCAAAATATATTGGTATAAATTCAACCTTCAGCAAGGGCAGCTCTATTGTCTTTGATGGTGGTCTTTTCGCTAAGAGTCATGTTGTAACATCCTCATCTGATGTACATACGATTTCCGGGGCACAGATTTATGGATATGATGGTACTATTGCATTTTCCAGCTCCAATGCAAACTATGGTATGCTTCTCGGGGTACCTGAGGGAAAATCATCTGCCAATTTCACAATTATAGGATCATATACGGGATACTCAGGTCAATTATCGAAGACGGCGAATCAGACCATCCAACCAAATGGTACATTTTCATTAACTTCTATTGAATTACAATCCAAACATCTTTACCCTGCAAACCTTCAGATAACCACATCCATAACTTCTTCAGGGTCCAACACATTTACAGTAGAAACCTCCGTTATTAACAGGGATTCAAACTCAATCTCTTCTGTTGCCATAAACGAGAGCTCTTTTGCCTCACAATATAATGGCGAGGTTACAATAACTTCTGGAAAACTTATTTCAAGTATAGCTTCTCTTTCACCGGGTCAGAACTTTACCAATACCTTTACATTTACAGCAAATAACCCTGGTGCTTATTCAATTTCTGAACCACCTGTTACTTATTCAATGAATGGAACCTCATTTACAAATTACGGCACGAGCATTGGGGTATCAGGGCCGACACCACTTGTCGTAACCAGTATAAATGGAGTATGGTATAACTCGCTTAACGAAAGTGAGAAATTTATCGGGATAACATTCCTCACAAATGAGATCATGCCCGGATTCTACCTTTTTGATTTGATTATTCTTCTTATTATTTTGGCAGATATCGCCTTTGAGGTAAAATCTTATAGAAAATGGAAAAGAGAGAGGCAAAATTCACAACCATGACCAATATCAGGGTCTTATAAATTTAATACTAAGCTGGGTAAGTTTTTCCAGTTTTCTCCTTTTTTCAGTATCCGTCATTTTAACTGATCTTAATATTTCCATGAAAAATTCAATTGCTGCATCATAATCAGCATAATTAACAGGCTTGGGTATTCCGTCCTTCCCTCCTAGGGCGAAGGTATATCGTAAGGGATCAGAATAACTTGGTGCTTTTCCCATAATTACCTCGGTGATGTATGAAAGCGCTCTTATTGTTGATTTCCCTACTCCTTTCATCATGAACAGTTCATCAAAATTTGAAGGTTGAAACTCATATATTTCCCTTAGATTATCCCAGTTTACTTTAACATCATATGAAGTGATTTTTAAATTTTCCTGAAAATAATCAAGTTTGAACTGGCCTTTTTTATTTACGTTGCTTATTGTTCTTAAAATTAAAGGGTCTTTAACCGCATCAATCATTCCTTCTCTATTTTCCCTGCTTTTTGAGGTTGTAAGATCGAGCACCCTATCTTTACTTTCCTGAGAGAAAATGCCAGATCGCCCATCATCTAGAATTTCATTAGCCATAGAACTGTGCCACTGATACCTTCTTGCCATCCTTTCATCCTGATCCATTCCCTGTTGTATTATTGTCCAATTATTTTGATTGCTATAGAGAATTGAATGAATATAAAGATCATAACCATCTTGCAATAAATTAGAATCCGCTCTGGCTATCCTCCTGCTATAATTTTTTAATCTGATTCCTTCCTGTTCTTTCAAAATCCCTTCATTCACACTTTTTTCAATTTCATTAATAGTATTTATCATGTCCTTTCCCTTACCTCCAGCCATGGAGATACCTGTATGAGATTCTTTCAGGGACTCTTTCAGTGCGTATAACGTTGAAGTTGTTGTACCGCTTGAATTCCAATCAAATCCTGTAACCAAACTCAATGACTGGAACCATATGGGATCAGACATTCTTTTCAAAAGGGTGTGGGAACCGTACCAAGAATTTATGAGTTCCATAATTGCGCCAGTCAAATCAACCATGTGTTTGAAGAGTTTTTCAGGAGGTCTTCCGTAATGTAACGGCAGATCTGAAATTCCTGTTCTTTTCATATCATATCCTACAAATTGTATATATGGTAACAATTAATTACTTTTTATGGCTGAATTCAAATGCTATATTTGTTCAGAGAAGGCTGCGACCGGAGAAAAGTTTACATTTACGAACAATGGAGCTGTTCATTTTGACTGCTTTATTGCCCACAAAAGGAAAGAATTGGGAACGCAAAATGCAGAACAACTGTCAGAGCTGGCAATTATTTTGGATGCAGAACTAAACCATCTTCTTACCCTATTAAGAATTGACGCCCATTCTGAAGATGGAAAGAAACACCTGCAGGCAAAATACAAAGATATAGAAAAGGCTGCGGGCGAAACAACCAGACTCATATCGGCTCTTAAGAAACAATAAATGTTCCATTAATAATGGAACTTATCCAAGAGAATTTTAAAATACTTTTTTTAGCGTAATAAATTATTTATAAAGAAATTACTGTTTGGGTTTCTTCTTGATCTCCATGTAACCGCATCTTCCGCAAGTTACCCTGTCCTCATGCTCTGCAAGAAAGACTCCGGGACCACATCTGGGGCAGTTTCTTCTCTGCCTCATCACTTTATTATTCTCTACTTTGTAAATTTCCCTTTTCTGCATTTAGTTCTTAACCTCTTTTTCCTTGAGCTTATTTCTGATCAATTCGTAATCTGGTTCAAATAGCATTGCTGCCTCTTTGTTTTGATAAATTTTGGAATATCCTTCCATTGAATGGCTCCCTGTTAATTGCAGATTCTTATCTACAATGACAAGGGAGCTGTCAGACTTATAGTTTCGAGCTATTACCTCCCGAATTACATCGCGGGATGGGCTCACATCGTTATCAAATTCCACAAAATACCTAATTTCCTTTCTTTTCAGGAGAGGATTGTCCTTGGCTTCAATTACATTTAATTTCATTTTTGTCTCACATCCATTTTTTCAATTATCTTTTTAACCAATTTCTTTGAATCTTTAGAAGGCCTGATATAAGCCATGCCTACATCCGGTACTCCATACACTACCACTGTATTTTCGTCTGCATAAAAAAGTATTGGTAGTACAGCCAAATCTTCCTCACCATTTATTTCAATCCTTGTATGAGCGGATTGGTCCATGGCTTTCTTAATTTCCTTAATAAGTGAACCGGTTATGACACCCGGGGGATTTTCCAGGATAATGGATCCAGGTATGCTGCTGTATGTTTTT
>JAJYDZ010000145.1 GCA_021790415.1 Thermoplasmata archaeon
CATGGAATCGCTGCCTCCATTGCTAAGCTTGGTGCAGGCATATTCACATTCCTGTTCCTGATAATCGGGGTAGCACTTGGACAGAACGGGGAATTCCTCTTGCTATCAGTAATGGCACTTCTAGGAGTTTCGATCACACTGTTGACCATAAGGGAAACAAAAGGTCTCTCTCTTGAAGAAGCATCAGAGGAACCTTCCCAGGGAATAGTAAAATTCAGTCCTGGAATGCGCTCATTAAATACAGAGGAAACTGCAAACGAATAAACATACAAAATTCCCTTTTTTATTTTAAACCATACAACTCATTATTTTTATTTATTATCAAATATTTGATAGCACAATCCATCTGATTGCAACAAGTTGAATATTTCGAAGAATTTGAATGCACTCTTCTTTTATGGTTCATTACTTTAGAACTAAGAGTATAAAACGAAAAGAAAACTGTTAATATATGGATGTCTCATTTCAAGCAAAGTCTAATTCAATTACCATTAATTTTTCGAAGAACCCTCTTTGTTAAATTAATATTTTTACAACTTGTAGATTTTTAACTTTTCTTCCTCAGGAATTACTCTCCACATTTGGTCTCATGCATTTCTTGGGATATAAACCGATCATTTAGATAAAGATAAAAGCAGTTTCAGTCAATTATAAAGGATCAAAGTACAGAAGAAAGGCAATCGGGAAAAAAGGATATAAGAATGGGCAGATCCATATCAATTTAGCTTGAGATGCCCATGCACAGAAGGAATATTCTCAGCTATGAATGGAAAAATTTGGAGAGAGTTGTGTCAGTTAAAGCACATTGGATTAGAAGCGAATAGATATATCGTAGGTTGTGGGTGTAAGAATATATAAACAGAGGGCAAAGGAGAAGATAATAGAGATGAACCGATTGAAAGTACTGGAAAAAACGGAAAATTATCAGGACAACGGCACTCTATGCATGCACTTGTTCAATAGAGCAACGCTTTGGTAAAATGTTAAATATTGAAAACACAATTAGTTCCATATGAATAGAAGGTTAACTATCTCAACTTCTATACTATTCACTGTGTTTTTGTTTTTTTCAGGAACAGCAATGGCAACTCCTGCAAATCATTCCCATGAATACATTTTTGGGAACGATGTTGTATTGATAACTGGAAATCAGGTATATTTGGGGTTTGCAAACCATTTGTATCCTGTATCTTGGGTGGTTGACAATATAAATGGAAGCCATGTTAATAAAGAAAATACATCTCATTTCAAACTAACGCGTATAGATAATACAAGGCAAAACTCTGTCGTTTTGATTCAGAACAACTCTTACGTCAAACTTACAGAAATATTTTCTTTTTTTAACGACAAGATCGACTCAAGTCTTGCGATCACAAACATGCATAAAACAAGCGAAACATATACTGTTGTTTTTAGCATAGGGTTTAGTTACATTCCAACCTATAAACTTGGAGGTTATTTCCCTGCGACAATTCATTCAAATGTAAGCAGTTTAACTGGATCAAGCGATTATTTGATACCTTCATCTGATTATTCAATGGGAACTCAGGGGGTGCATGTTTCTTGGCAAAACGAATTAAAACTGTTCAAAAATGGAATCTTATCAGTTAGTTCTTCTAATGGTAAATTGATTCTTCCATTTGGCCCGCTTCATCTACTACACAACCAAACTTACAGTATTGATCCTACGATCACCCCTCAGGTATCTACTCCATGTCAAATATGTGGCGGGGGAGGAGGTGGAGGAACATATTATACCCCCGTATTGAGTGATTCAGCCACATCCAATGCTACTCTTAATGGTGTTTACTATGGTTTGGAAGATATCCCGATCACCTTGAAAGCAGATGTTACTTCCCTCGGTGGGGCAAAGTATGCAACGCTAATGTTTGATGTGAACACAGGCGGATATTACTTTGAAATTTACTCAGAGACAATTTTTGGTACTGGCACATACAGTTACAATTGGAATCCTCCTCCTTATGAATCAACAGGATATTTTGATTATAAGGCATACGTTGAGAATCTATATTACACTGGTAATGGTGGGGCAGTCGGACTCGGAATTTTCCAAGCAGCACCATCTAGTCAAAACGTTTCTATTTATGATAGTTCAGGAAGTTTGGTGGCTACATATTCAATGTCAGTAGTTATGGACACAACAAATTTCGAAAAAATCTATTCTGTTTCTTCTTCCCAAACTGGTCAAGCTACCCAATCTTTATGTTTCGGAACTGCTGCTGGTTGGTATACATCTCAGATGCAAGGAGTCTATTTCATAAAGCAATCGGTTGGGCAGACGGTGGCTCTTGGCTACACTCAATCGGGCGGTCCTCTTAGATGGGGTTACGTACAACAAGCCTATCAATCAAGCGGTAATCAACAACTTATGGTAGATCTTTCTTCGTATCTTGTAGGGATCATGAACTCAGTTGCATATGGACTGATTCCTAACCCATCATGGTTTATCCAAGCACAAGCAGCTCACAGCACGTATTCAACGAGCAACCAATCATTTAATTTATATGGGGATTATTATCAAAATTCAGAAAGTGGACAAATCTGGTATTACCCTATCTATGCAACGAACGGAAGCGCGGACAAATTATTTGGTTTCTATACTTATCAAGACACATTTTACAATAATCCATCAACATATCTTGATCTCTATACCTACAGTGCATGTATAATATTTGAGATGGGTTCAGAAACATGTCCAACAATGTTAACTAGTACAGCGGCTTTGACTACAGGGATTTATGTACCACCAATGAGTTAAGGGGTAATAGAATAAATAGACAAACTATTAGAAAAAGGTGAGTCAATTCTATTATTAACGATACTTATTATTACATTGGTAAAAAGTACCTAACTTTATATTTTGCAGAAGTTTACGAATCTACATAGTTTTGTACAACATTTCCATAATAACCCTATAATATTATGCTATATGTAAACGCCGGTCATATTTGTGCAAAAACGACGGTTTGAAATTGACCCACCTTATATATACTTTCTTTCATCCTTTCACTCCTTTTTCATTATTGGCAACGAATTTCTTTTCCTGTCCTTGATTCTGTAGGACTCCCCCTTTATGTTCACAACCGTGCAGTGATGCAGTATCCTGTCCAGTACGGCTGCAGCCATGACCTGATCACCCAGGACCTCTCACCCCATTCTGAGAAGGATTTGTTTGATGTGTATATGGTTGATCTGCGCTCATACCTGGATGAGACAAACTGGAAAAACAGGTTGGATTCTTCCCTTGTCAGGGGAAGATATCCTATCTCATCCACGATCATGAGCCTGAATCTTGAGTATGTCTTTATCCTGTATTCAAGGCGCTTCAGATCATAATCTCTTTTCAGTGTCTGCACAAGCTTCACTGCAGATATGTAATATGCAGGGATATCTGACATCATGGATCTCATTCCGAGAGCAATGGAGAGATGTGTCTTTCCGACACCTGGTGGTCCCAGGAATACAGCATTCTCTGTATTGTGCATGAACCTCAGTGTCATGAGATCATCAATAACCGATTTATCTATGGAAGGCTGGAAGGAGAAATCAAAATCCTCCATGGTTTTACGGAATGGAAAGCCTGACCATTTCAGCATATTCTCCGCCTTCCTTGAAACCTTTGCTTAACCTCTTCAGACAACAGGTGATCAAGTATATCCATGAAGGGCTTTCCATGTGCCGTTTCAAGGTATGAATCTATGGTGCTTTCCATAACCGGCAGGCCAAGCTTGCCAAGATGTTAATGCACCCTTTCGTATGAATCCATCAGATCGCCTCCTTATATTTCGAGAGATCACGCTTCTCCACGTCCTTTGTATACTTATCCGCATTCTGATCCCTGATGGTCTTCAGGAGGCCTTGAAAATGCTCCTTCTATCTGGATGTTCTTCCGGTTCCGGGAAGCATCTCATGATCCGCCACGGTTTCTGAATCTATCACAATATGGATGTAAGATGATTCCTCAACAACCCTGCACTCCCTCCCTGCATATTTCCATGGGGCTGAGTACCTGTTTCCTTTGTATGAAACGAAGCATTCCCTTGACACCTTTCTTGCCTCGTTTTTACGGATCAAATACGCAGGCACCGATGATGGGGAATTCAGGTGCTCATGTTTCATCCTTTCAAACGGAATTTCATGCGTTGTTCCATGAATCTGCGCATTGACCCTGTTCATCCATTCATGGCACTGTACGTTCATGTCATTCAGATCTGCGAATGTCCTTCCTGCAAAGAAGTTGTACCTCAGTAATTTTATTGTATTCTCTATCTTTCCCTTTGTCTGTGGCCTGTAGGGAAAGCATAACCTGACAATAATGCCATAGTATTCGGCAAAGTCCATGAATTTTTCATTGAATCTCGATTCTGATGCAATGATCTTTCTGTCAATGACAACCTGCTTCATGTTGTGATATAATATTGTGTCTGTGAAACCGCCAAAGTATTCAAAGGCATTGAGATGCATCCTGATCACGTTTGCCGTGGATATATCAGTGGTGAATTCAACATACTTCGCCCTTGAATATCCGAGTATAATGGAAAATGCATACAGTTTCCTGGATTTTCCGTCATGATCTATGCGTCCGAATTCTCAAAAGTCCACTTGTGATTGTTTTCCAGGTTCTGTCTCATACCTGTATTGACCTGACTTTCCTGAGTTCATGGCAGTATTCCTTCAATATGGTGTAACTGCCATCATATCCTTTATTCCTTATCTCTTCAGTATCCTCACTGCAGAAAGATTGTCCTTTTCAATGAGTGTTTTTATCATATCGCGGTAAGGATCAAGTTTTGATCCTCTTTTCTGTTTTTGTTTCTTCACAGGCTCATTCTTAAGATGCTTCCTAACACTGTTTCTTGATATTCCCAGCTCCTTTGCTATGGATCTTATGCGCATTCCATTGTCCCTCATATTGCGAATCATTCTCCACACCTCCAGACCGTACAATTCTGACCACTGTCTGATGAAAGACATGAGTCAAAATTAAACCGGCGATCAGGGTCAATTTTATTCCGGCGAAAATGCACAAAAATCAACCGGCGATTACACTATAATCCTCACGAACATCTAATACACTCTCTATTTCTATTCTAAAATAACAAATTCACCGTTCACTTCTTTGCCTTCATTACCTCTATTTAATCCTCCCTTACTCCTCATAGCATTGATCTTACCATCTTGCTGAAAAACGTTTCGATTTTGTTCAACTAAGAAGCTTGAGTTGGTGTGAAGATAAAAAGGCATCACAATTGCTTATGTCGGAGAGATATACTATAGTTTTCTTTGAGGAATTCCCAATGATCACTGCAGACTTGCTGTCCTGATATATGAAACCGATGAGAAAATAAAAATGGAAGTTTAGATAATAGAATTGTTGAAAAGTGTACGAATATTCTGGCTAGAAGATCCAGAAAACTCATTAACGATTTTTCGATCATTTTCTGATAGATATGATAGAATACAGAATCTTCACAAAGCAGGGATTCGACGAGGTATGTTCTAAAATTTCCGGGAAAGTGTCATCGGCAGGATT
>JAJYDZ010000146.1 GCA_021790415.1 Thermoplasmata archaeon
GGTTGGCCCATCCGCTTCAGATACATTCACGCAAAGAAGTGAGAGGCTCAGCAACTTTATCTTTACAACAGGAATCCACCGATCTGCTAAGGCAGGGTCAGGTTACAACTTTTTTGGCGTCAGGCAGTATAATGATTCAGATGATTTCAGACACGTGGCTTGGACTAAATACGGAATCCTAAATGGCGACGATCTATATGTAAAGGAATGGGAGGAAGAAAGGCAGATTGACGTTTTGTTCCTATTGGATTACAGCAACGGAACAAACATTGGGGATAGCAATAGGAGATTATACGATACATTTTTGGCCAGTGTTATAAACGCTTCATATATCATATTTAAAAATCGTGATGGTGTAGGATATCTACTTCACTCCAGTGTTCATGATATTTTTATTCCTCCGGTGAAGTCTTCGAAAGTTGTGAATAAGCTTGAAAAAGCAGTTTCAGAGATAAGACCCGATGGAACATTCTCAGTTGCAAGTGCTACGCAATCCATACGTAAAAATTTGAGAAAGAATGCAATGATATTGACACTAATGTCCCCTCATTATGCGGTATTGGATAATGCATTAAAAGCAAAAGACGTAATTTCAGGAAGACAGCAATATAATTACATAATGGATCCAAGGGGATATTTTAACGAGCCTAGCAATGACGCCATAGTTGAACTTTCAGAAACGCTGTTTGCATCAGAAAGAAGAAGGCTGGAGACTGTTGCCAAAGCTTATAATCATCTCGGTCTGAGAGTTCAGGTAACAAACGAAGATACAATATTATCTAAAATGATCGCAGATTATACTACAGGCAGAATGGCTAACAGAGGTGCATAAATAGATGAAGGGGCAAAGGCTGATTCAGATAATTTCAAATCTTCTAATCCTCTCTCCTGCAATTTACTGCTTTTATTATGTTCAGATTAATATAACATTATATGTTTTGTATCCATTAAATTATCTAATATTTGCCATACCAATTATGAAGAATGCCATTCCAAAATATGGTAAGCTGGTATACCCTATTAGTGTTTTAATAACCTTTGCCTACATATTCTTGAGTTTTATTCATTTGATTGTTATAGGCAATTACTTTATTCTCCAATACTTCAACATACCATTAACAAATACGCATTATATTGAAACCCTACTTTTCACTTTTTTTACTTCTCTCCCATTCATATTCATCGTTGAAGGGGCTTTTTCACTTAAATTACAGAGAATATTAAGCTATCTGGTTATCAGTATGGCAGATCTTCTTGACATGGTTGTATCTATTCAGATAAATCCTCTTTTGGGAGGAAATTTGATTACATCATTTACCTATGCTAATGCCTTGTTTGGCCTGAATCTATACACATTATTCTTCTTTGGATACGAGTTTATTAGTATTGTATTTCACGTAAGTTCCCTTTTCAACACCTATCTGGATATTGCATTCATTATATCCATATTAGGAGTCATTTCATATTTCTTCTTCGTTTCAGAGGGGAGGAAAAGGGTTCAGATGGATGGTATTGCATACGGATTCCTCTATGGTGGGATAATTACCGTCCTAATATCGTATATTATGGGTTATTTAAACGGCTCTTTTGAAGAATTAATGGTCATCGCGGTCTCAATTCTCGTTGCGCTGATTTGGCTCAGGCGTTCAAACAAGCAAACAAAAATAAGTCTTAGCGAGATTCAGGGAGATGTCAGGGAAGACGCTAGCGGTGAATAATGCCCTCATTTTAGGTCGCAAGGGTATAAGCGCGGTCAGGAAAGGCAGTTTGCTTATTGAGAATGGATTAATAAAAAAAATTTCAGAAGAAGAGTTTGATGCCGATGAGATAATTAATGCAGAAAAAAACCTCTTGATACCCGGATTCATAAACACACATTCGCATGTAGCCATGTCCAGATTTAAGGGGCTTCTGGACGATATGAAACTTTCCGAGTTCCTTGAAAGGACATTTAAGCTTGATTCTGAAAGAACGGATGAAGACATTTACAATTCTTCAATAATGGGAATTTGTGAGATGATTGATTCCGGTATAACATCCTTTGCAGATCTATATTATTCAGAAGATATTATAGCAAGAGCAGTTGAAGACACCGGAATTAGGGGATTTCTCTCTTGGAACACTCTTGATAAAAAATATACAACACAAATGGGAGAACCGATTGATAATGCTGAGAATTTTATACGAAACTTTTCCAAAAAATCAGAATTAATTACACCATCAATAGGCGTTCAGGGAATCTACGTTGCATCCGATGACACATATATGCAGGCTTATGAAGTTTCAAAGAAATATGGTACCATCATTCACACTCATCTTGCAGAAACCAGGGAAGAAGTGAATAATTGTGTGAAGGTAAATGGGAAGCGGCCCGTTGAAAAGCTTGAATCCATAGGTTTTCTTCATGAGAATCTTTTGGCAGCACATACAGTATGGCTAAACCTCTCAGAGATCAGGGCATTGGCAAAGAACAATGTGAGCGTTTCATGGAATTCGGTAAGTAATGAAAAACTTGGAGTTGGCGGTATCCCCCCGATTCCTGAAATGATGACACAGGGAGTGAATATTTCAATGGGAACTGATAGTAGCGGAAGCAACAATTCACTTGACATGTTCTGTGTTATGAAAAATTCTGCATTATCTTTGAAGAATTCAAGATGGGATCCATCCATTCTCAATGCTGATGAACTCTTTCTAATGTCAACGAATAATGGATCTAAAGCGGTTCACAATAATTCAATTGGTTCAATTGGAGAGAATATGCTTGCTGATCTTGCGATTATAAATCTAGACCATTCTAATATGTTCCCCACATCAACAGGAAACGCAGTTAATAATTTAATATACAGCGCTAATCCAGGAAATATTCAAACGGTAATCGTTAATGGAAAAATATTAAAACAAGATTTTAAGTTTTCAGAAAATTTGGAAAAATTGAGACGCAATGCCATGCTGTATATAAGAGAGCATTTCCCCCTATGATAAACACAAATAAGGATCAACTACTCCATTAAAATATTTTGAAAATTTATCTGTGAATTTATGTCCTAATTTTGAAGTTTCTTAGCCAGTCTATGTCGCTTTCATAAAGTTGTCGCAAATCATTAAGGCCATAGTATATAAGGGCAAGTCTCTCTAGTCCCATGCCCCAAGCCATAACCGGATACTTTATGCCCAGTGGTTTCAGGACTTCAGGCCTGAAGATACCGGACCCGCCTAATTCAACCTCTTTTCCATTTATCTTAACTATTACATCCATACTGGGTTCGGTGTATGGGTAGTAGGAGGGAGCAAGACGAATATCTTTGAATCCCAGTTGCGCATAAAAATATTTCAGAAACCATTTCAGGGTCGCAAGAGATGTGTCCTTGGAATGTACAGCGCCTTCAATTTGATGGAATTCAGCAAGATGTTTCCAGTCGACGCTCTCATGCCTGAATACTTTTTCAACGGAGAAATATCCGCCCTCTATATCCTTATATTTAGAAAGATATCTTATTGTGTTTGGCGTGGTATGAGTTCTCAAAACAAGTTTCTCCGATTCTTTCAAGCTCCATTCTACAGCATAACCTCTGTATCCCTTTATACCATTTTTCTGAACATTACCAAACTTTTTAAAAAGCTTTTCTTCATCTTTTGAAAAGATAACTTTATGTTTTGTGGACAGATAAAACGTATCCTGCATATCTCTGGCAGGGTGATCTTGAGGAATAAACAGTGAATCCATGTTCCATCCTGTTGACTCTATATAATTTCCGGACATTTCCATGAATCCCATTTCAAGAAAAATATCTCTTATTTCATTGATCAGGTACCTCAGAGGGTGCCTGCCAGCTCGATCAAAGTGCTTTCCCTGGAGGTTTAGATCATACTTCCTGAATTCTCTGTCTTTCCATGAACCATCAATGAGAATCTGAGGCGTTAATTCGCCAATGCTTAATTTCATTGGAGCGGAGGCTGCATATTCCTTTCCCTTTTCTGTAATAGAAAGGTTCCATCTGGTCTTCTTCCTTGAATATATTACATCACCCCGTTTAACAAGATTTTCAAATAATCTTTCATACTGCTTATTAAGGGGTATACCAGAATCAATTAATTTTAAAACTTGTTTTCTCATATTAATTTCTTCAAGGAAGGTTGATCCTTTGCCCTTATCCCAGATTATTTTACCTTTTACAGGCGCAAAGCCAAACTTAGACGCCTGAGCAATGGCAATCCTAGCATTGGAATTCCCCATTATTTCCATAACTGAATCTATGGAAAGTTCTCCCCTATCTTTAACAAGTAGCAGTAAATTTTCTTCTGGAAATCCTTGCTCAAGATATTTTTTACCCTCTTCCCCAAGTTCATATTTTACTTCTTTTATTTCATCTAGGTCTACAAGACCCTTCATCTTGAGCCATGAAGATGCACTTCGTATCTCCTCCTCACTGAGACTAGATCCCCCACATTCCTCTAATGGTATTGGTTGTGAGTCCTTTCTTTCGTATAAGAAGTACAAAAGTTTTGCCTCATTATTACTTATTTCCACGGTCTGAAAGATAATATTTTGCTTTAAAAACTTATGGAGTGGAAGGAGGTACCTCGGGAATATTTGAAAGTACCAAGAATAATAGGCTGAAAAACTCCATTTTAAAAAGATATGGAATTTTAAGTTTTTATTTCCAATATATGTGTTGCATTAAGAGGCAACATGTTCATATTTATCTCAAGTAATGCTGAGGTATGGTTCTACGCTTTTAGTGTTTAGCTATCGTATTAAAGAAAACAAAGATTTTTTAAGTACATATATTACAGTTTAATGTGCATATCATTTCACCCAAAAAAAAGATCCTATCGGCTGTTCTTATTTTTATTCTTGCATCAACTATGTTTTTATCCTACGACGATCAAAGTATTGTTTCATCAAATCATGAGCAGATAAATGCCGCTATTGTGACTTTCTATGGTCAGCATTTCATTTTCGTATACAATGAGTATGGAGAACCTGTTTCTGGGCTCACCGTGAAATTTCTCAATGGCAACCTCAATGTAACAAATAGCAATGGATATGCAGGTTTCACGATGTATTTAGGTGGAAGGCTTGGACCTATTGACTGGAACAACTTGATTTACAAAACCTCTTTTGGAGAGCATCACTTTAACCATGTTTGTGAAGTTCCATCTTCTAACTTTTATTTTTCAGGGCTTGTTGAATCGCCTAACAATAGTTTAGACCCAGCTATTATGCTTCATTCATTCGCAAATATACAAACTACAAAGAGCAATTTGGTTTCCTGTGCTTACTTATGCTGTTACAGAAGCAATGGAACAATTCAGGGAAACAATGCAATAGATAGTAAAGTACTGGACAAATATACCAATTTTACCACAATAGTTATTCCTATTTCAAGATATATGACAGCGAAAGACAATTATGATTTCACCATAAGCGCCATAGGGTTGGTTAAAAGTTACCAAATAAGTAGTACAGAAGTTAATAATATTACCAGTTCTCAAAGCAGGCCATACACAATGATCTGGGAAGTCTTATTCCAGATTGCCTTTATAATAT
>JAJYDZ010000147.1 GCA_021790415.1 Thermoplasmata archaeon
ATATCCTGCCTCAGGATGAGGGGAAGGAAAGGTATATCAGGAATGTCACAGAACTGACAAAGGCATTTGCTCTGATTGCCCCTGATCCCTCTGCTCTCAGAATCCGGGATGATGTTGGTTTCTTCCAGACTGTGAGATCAGCACTCATAAAGAACACCGAATCCAGAAGGGTAGATTCCGGCGAGTCTGAAACGGCAATAAAGCAAATACTCTCAAAGGCCCTGGTATCTGATCGTGTCATTGACATATTTGCGGCTGCGGGTTTGAACAAACCCGACATTTCTATACTGTCAGATGAGTTCCTTGCCGAGGTGAAGGACATGCCACAGAAGAACCTTGCATTTGAGATGCTGAAAAAACTCCTTAATGATCAGATCAGGATAAGGCTGAAGAAGAATATTGTTCAGCAGAGATCATTCCTTGAACTGTTGGAAAAGGCAATAAAGGCATACACAAACAAGAGCATTGAGACTGCCGAGATAATACAGGAACTCATAGACCTTGCAAAGAAGATCAGGGTGGAGCAGAACAGGGGAAAGGACCTCGGGTTAAACGAGGATGAGGTTGCTTTCTATGATGCTCTAGCAGACAACGAGAGCGCAAAGGAGGTTCTTGGTGATGAAACGCTTAGAACAATTGCAAAGGAACTGGTTATCAAGGTGAAGAAGAACATTACTATCGATTGGTCCGTCCGGGAAAGCGTTCAGGCAAAACTGAGAGTCATTGTTAAGAAGATTCTGAGAAAGTATGGGTATCCTCCTGACAAACAGGAAAAAGCCACTATCACAGTCTTGGAGCAGGCTAAGTTATTGGGGTATGAGTGGGTAAGCTAAAAAGTCCCTACGGTGAGGAGATTTAACAGGCTCGAGGCTGCCTTGACCCTCGCTTTGTCCTTGTCCGTCAGTAACTTAGATATATAAGCAATAGCCTCCTCCGTCTTCTTCTGAAGCCTCCTAATTATATATTTAGTAATCTCCAAATCTTTTGGATTGGTTTCTTGCAACTTCAAAATAATGGCAATTCCCATATCAACATTGCCCTCAATGTCGACATTATCGGCCAAATATTGGAGAAAATTTCCTACTTCGATGTGATGGGTTATAAACTTGGAAAACAATCTCTCAGATATTTCTTTATCTATCTTGAGTCTGTGATTTATTACGATGCTAGATAATCTTGCAACGTCTTTATAATTGCCATTGCCGATCCATTTCAGAATCTGCCCTAAGTATTTGCTTCCATCAAGTTTTAAAAGTAAATCTATTACAAGGTCCTTCAGTCCTGGACCTAGATGTTCATAGTTCAATATAAATTCAGAAATAACTTTGCTATCAACAAAGGAAGCAATTTCTGTTATAATCCTTTCTTTCACAAAAGTATAATCTGCCTCTTTATGCCCTTCGATAAAATAGTCATTGGAAGAAATATAATCCCACTGTACGAGATAATATTTAATTTCTTCTGTCTTGTAATCTTTGTGCTTCAACTCAAAGAGATCACCTAGAGACGGAATTACCGCATTAAAAGCATTCTTGGTGCCGATCTTTATTAATCCTTCTACAGCAGCTTTCATTGGTACCCAGACTGCAAAATTCTCGACCATTGAATCATCAGCTATAAATGAAAGAGTCTCAAGGACACCCTCCACTATGCCACGGCTAAATTTTGAATCATTTTTGTAATACCCAAACCCAATCGAACCCTTCGGTTTTTCAATTTCGAAACTTGCGCCATATATCATATTCCTTTGCTTATCAGCTTTCTTTTTTTCTTCTGCTTGCTTTATTTCTGCTCTTCTCTTGTCTTCTTCTGTTTTGTTTCTGAGCATATCATCAAGTATAGTTTTGAGGATCGGCACGGCACTTCCTCCAAGCTGCACTAACTGAATTATTGTTAATTTTTTTATGCTATCTTCTCTCGAAGCGAAGAGCCCAACGAGCATCCCAACTTGATCTTTCAATTTTTCATTATCATCATACGGCATAGAGATAATAGTATTGAATCGGAATATATTTTTTTTGTGAAGAAAACCTTATAAATTTTCTACTTTTGGATTCAAGATAACAGAGCGAACTTTAGAATCTCATTTATAAGATCTGGATTATAGCAAAAGATTCAGTAAACTTTAGGGCACTCCCACTTTATGATGTGCGGTCAACTTCTAAAACAATCTCATCGACGGTCTTAGGATCCGGTGAGAAATTACAAAAGACCAAGTATGTATTTGAATTTAAGTTATACAATAATATTCTGTGCAATTAGACTTTACATTATCAATATAATTAACAGATCTATTGAACTTTTAGCACGTCAATACCTTTTGACTTACACAACTTTGTGCGTAAGTCTTGTTCAGTTAATCTTTGATTGATAAGGGCATATTGTATCTGAGGCTTAAGATAATTGATGTCTTTGAAAACAATATTCTGAATATCTGAAAGTCTGGAAAACCAATCATTTGCTAATTTGCTAACTTCTGAAGTTCTCAATACGTAAAAATTTTTAGCATTGTGTTTCTCTTCTTTGGCGATTTTGTGAACGTTAGTTACACAAACAGGTAATAAATCACCTGATACCTTTAATTTTTCATTGGACTTTACTTCACCCGGAATTGCAATTATCTGCCTTACTTCTTCTATGGTCAGGTAGTCATTGGTTTTATTAGTCTTTGCTTCAAATATAAATGATACATTACCATTCGAGGACCAAATACAATCTGGAGAGCCTTGTCTTGATGGTATTAATGTGTCAAATCCAAGTAAAGTTCCAAATTCTTGAAAAAATTGCTTTACGTTTTTATCTTCTCCACTTTCCAACTTTTTAATCAGGTCATCGGTATGCTCTTTGAGTTTATTATGCTCAGGTGAAAATTTACTTAAGGAAGAGTATATAATTTCAACCCTATTCTCTAATGGTTGTTGTATTCGATCCTCTTGTACATAGTTAGAAAGGGTTCCAAACCATTCTCTGTTTTTCGCCGTGCTTACTGCGTGTAAAAACAGCTCATTCCCCGGTTCTAAAAAAGGATTTTTGCTAAACTTGAAAGCTGATATATCCGATGCGACCCCACCCAGATATGCCCATATTGCCGAATCTTTCTCCCGACCTTTACTGTTAAATTTCTGCATTAGTTGAGTAGCTAGACTCTGAGCAGCCTGATAGTTTCCAGCCCATAAAAGACTAGAATATTTAGAAAATACAAAAATATTTTCTTTGTCTAGGCTACCTTCTAAACTAGCAGTATATTTTCCCGCTTTTTTAATAATTCTTTCTTTTAATTCTATCCAATCTTGTGTCTTATTCCGAAAAGCTTCCAGAAATGAATCAAGTAAATTCGGTTCTTTCATTTCCTTGCATATTTCAAGCTCAGCCCTTAGCTTGCCTGGAAAAGTTGAAAGAGTTTGAGGGTTCAGTATTAGTTTAACCAAATCCTCTCCAATGAGGAATATTTGTACCTCGTCTGAATCCCTGCGAGTGCACCTACCCATACCTTGATGAACTCTCTGAATTGCTCTTGCTTCAGATTCATCGCTTGTTTCCCATTTCAAAGTAGTAAAGCTTTCAAGCGAGTTGATGGCTTGCGGCAAGTGAAACATAATTATGCCTTGAGCCTTACCATCCCCTAAATCTATACCATCATACCTCCCAGCCAACAAAAGTACAGCTTTAGTTTGATTCTTGAATTCCTCCAAGTCATTAGAAATGTTATCGCTATTAGGGGAAAAAATAGCACCCCCGAAATGAATATTCTTTAATGCATCTTTTAAAATGGATTGCTGAACTGAACTTTGCGTTAATATTATTGTTTTATTTATTTTTTGTACTATGGATATAACTCTATTTTCATCGGTTATTTTTGGCATCAAAGAATCTAGATTAAAGATAAGCCTGATTCCTGGAACATCAATATCACTTAAAGAAATCCATTCTAACCCTTCGATTCCAACATTATTCTCAAGGTTTCCGGTGTCGTCCAATGTAGCACTCATATAGAATCGATACTTAGCTTCGTTAAATTCGTTAAGGGTTTGTGTTGGTGGTGTAAGTGGTCTGATTTCTATTGAATTTCTATGAAGGATGCAGAAATAATTTTCAAGCTTATCCTTTACGTTTTTCCAATGAAATTTGATATTATCATCGCTCTTGATATCATCACCGCTTGTATAGGTTTCAAATATAAGCCTAAGGTCGTCTATAACATTTAACCATTGCCGTGTGTATAGCATTTCGTAAGGCTCGTTGATATCTGGGTTGGCTTCTATGGCATTTTTTTGTGAACTATTCAAAATGGGGTGTATTTTTTCATAAACTTGATCAAAAAGTGCGGGATTTCTTGCTCGTTCAATCTTTATTGACCAGTTTGAGGTTATTGCATCTCCTGCTGCATGAACATCGTCCATAACGAGCATCCCCACTTTACCTACACGAGGATTACTATTGAAGAGAGTGTTATAGGTAGCAATTCCAACTGAATGGCCAGAAATGAAATTGTTTCTATCTTGGGCAGAAATTTCTGACCATTTTCCATAGAGAGGGACGGCGGGAATATCTAAATCGCTTGCATCCCGTAAGACCTGCTTACAAAGATGTATGTTTGGGCAGAGATACAAAGCCGTCAATTTTTCTTTACGCATTAAGTAATATGATAATAGAAGTCCAATGAGAGTTTTACCAGTTCCTGTAGGAAGGGATATTGCATAGTCCTTTTTATCAGACTGGTGGATTCTTTCATAAAGCATTTCAAGTATCTTTAATTGATGCCCCCTAAAATATTCATACCTTTGTTTGTTCCTTCCCACTAGACTGTTCCATAATTCTTGGAAGGTGTTCGGAACATCGTCACCATCTGGTAGTTCAGGGAAGATAGATTTCATATCACCTGTCATTATACTATAATTCTTAAACCTTAACTTAGCATTAATTATGATGATTAACACCATTAAGGAGGATTAGACAAAATTATTGGGGTTTCCAAATCCAATCAATTTTCAGCTATTTAAGCAGAATAATTGTGGAACACAGACAAACTTGCTGGTTATTACTACGAAAGGCACAATTTTATCTCAATACTTCAGTATTTTTCCATGAATACAAAAGATAAACTATCCTGTCAAGAAATCTTCCCCTTACAAGCTTGTATAATGCAGTAATGAAGTACATCTTTTCCCTATTCTCTAAACTGTTGTCAACTTCGCATGGAAGTAATACAGCATCCTCTCGAAGAATGCATATATATGTCCCACCGCCGATCTTATAGGGGATATCCTGAGATTACTGTGTATACTTTTGAAAGGCAGTGATTACTCCATTTCGGATCGATGCGTTTGCATTAAGAACCGAAATAGACCAAATCCTTGCAACATGTGATACTGGGAAGATTCATATCAATCTTTGAAACGTGTAAATATGCAGGTGTTACGTAAAGTTTCTCGATTGGTTTAAATCGTTTAAAAGGGTATGTGACTTGTGGCCGAAATATTTCTCATTGTTTTTTGTTGCTGATGCACCGTCCCTGTATCTGCGGATATTTGCATTATGCCCCTT
>JAJYDZ010000148.1 GCA_021790415.1 Thermoplasmata archaeon
GGAAAAAGGTTATGATATAATTGCAGTTTACAGAAATAATGATCTGGAAGCAAGTGACTTCTCTTCAAAAGTAAAGGAAAAAGGTAGAAATTGCAAACTTTACAAAGCTGATCTTTCTAATGAGGAAGAACGGACAAAATTCATAGAAGATGTAAAAAGAAATAATTACCGTCTAAGGGCCTTAATTAACAATGCAGGTTTATATAGATCCGAAACACTTGATTCACTGGATCTTAAGGATTGGGATAGGGTGATAAGAGTAAATGAGACAGTTCCTGTTTTAATGTCCAGAGATTTACACGATAATATTGAAAATGGGGGTTCCATAATAAATATCGGTTCTATGAGAGGAATTATATCGTCGATCGAAGGGCTTTCTTATCAGGCATCAAAGGCATCTCTGATCCACATTACAAAATTTCTTGCAAAAAGCCTTGCTCCTCAAATAAGGGTAAACTGCATAATTTCTGGATTTATTAGAACAGATATGACTTATCTCCTTCACAAAGATGAAAATATGGCAGGTGCAATTGAATCTTTGACACCGATGGGCCGATGGGGAGAACCTCAGGATATAGCAGAAGCAGTAGATTTTCTAATATCTGACAAAGCTTCATTCATTACCGGGCAGGGTCTCATAGTTGATGGAGGTATAGGGCTTTTAAAAAATATGTGAGTGAAAAATCACTCATATGTCACTGAAAAACTTGTTCCGTCTGATGTTAGAGCGGATGGCTGTGCATACAATGCTCCACTTGAGGTTGTCATTGTTATGCTTTCATATGGTAAAGCTCCGAGAGGTTCTGTAACTCCATTTATTGTGGCATAGTTTGTACCGGCTATGGAAGTGTAATCAGATCCGTAATAGGCTGTTCCGAAGTTTGCGAGGGAGCTCAACTTACCGCCAATCTCAGGTCTCTCTTCGATCCACTCTGCTGAAAGCATACTGGATTTGTATGTTACCTGAATGAAGAAATGTTCATTATGAGTTGTATCGTTAAGATATATATTCCAGTACTGGCTGTGATGTGAAGCAACACCTGCATATACAATTGCTGAGGATATAACATCTCCTGGACTTACGGTAAATCCACTTATTGGGGTCTCAGCAGCTGGAAGCATTTCATACCATGCGCTATATTGTGCTGCACCAGATGAGTAATCAGATTCTGTTCCTGTCTGAATCAGTGTTCGGTCGTGGGAGAAAAATCCACCTATACCAATCCATTGTGAAGAATACGTTGAACTGGACGAGGCGGAAACTGATTGAACAGTCCATGAACCAGTTATACTCGTAACCACATGGGCGGGGCTACTAAAGCTGGAAGCAGCAACATATCCGGCCCAGTTTGTTGAAGAAGTGGTGCCAGAAGAGCTGGAAACAACTTTCCCGAAGTGCAGTTCATTGGAGGCTTGTGCAGCTATTGAAGGGACAGCGACTACCATCAAAGATAGTACAAATAACGCTGCCAATACAATGGCTTTCATTCCTTTGTTATTTATGCTTTTGTTCACAATAAATACACACATGTCAGATATTTAAGTATTTTTATTGTTTATTCATTTTATATACTCCATAAATGAACAGAATTATAAGCATAGTGGAAATTTTGTGTCATGACTAAAGATGAATATGAAAGTCTCCTTGATAAATCATCAGACATTTTATCAAAATCCAATATAAGTGAAGAAAGATTAAAAATACCTGAACCGAACCTAATAAGAGAGGGAAAAGTAACCATAGTAAGAAATTTCATGGATATGGTCGATATTATAAACCGTGATCCAAAGCACATTATGAAGTATCTGATGAAAGAATTTGGTATAGGATTGAACCTCGACGGAAAGAGATTAATTATAAACAAGAAAGTAACCCTTGAGGAGTTTACTCAAAAGATAGAGCAATATCTAAACGTATTTGTTAGGTGTTATGAGTGCAATTCTCCAGATACAGAGATAAAAAAAGTTGGCAGAACTAATGTAATTGAATGCAAGGCATGTGGTGCACAGCACCCAATAAACATGTCCAAGGAACTCACGGGCAATGAAGCCGATTTGGAGGAGGGGAAGAAATATGTCGTTCAAATTTCGGAGATTGGACGATCAGGTGAAGGAAGAACAACTTACCGCGGGTATCATATTTTTGTACCAGGAGTCAAAAAAGGTGAGAGTGTGAGGATAGTCATTAAGAAAATCAAGGACGGAACGGCCATAGGGGAAGTTATTGAGCGAATCAATAAGCAATAATGAAATACTTGTAGACACAAACGCGTTAATCTATTCCGTTAAAAATGGAATAAATCTTAAATATGAGGCGGGGAGGATTTCTGGTATTTCCGAATTGACAATTCTTGAATGTGTAAAAAATGAGTTATATGGGCTATCCAAGAAGAATATGTATGCTCTTTTAGCTTTGAAAGAAATTGATTCACATAAGACAACACCATCAGAGGGTTCTGGTGATGATTGCCTCATCAAATATGCTTCCACAAAAAAATGCGCAATAATAACTAATGACAGAGAGCTGATAAAAATTGCAAAGAAAAATAATCTAACTGTATTTACCATATCTGAAGGAAGGAAGTTAAGATATGCCTGAAAATATCGTTGAAACTATTACACGAAGTGAGAGAACAAGAATATATGAAGGATTGAAAGCTATTTTGCATATGTCTGGAGGAGACAAAAAAGCAAGGCTGTATTCCGGATCTCTTGCATCCTATATGGGAGTAAGTCAGCAGACAGCATCTAAACTCATCTTAGATATGGTTAAGACAGGCGTGATAAGCAGGACAATGGATGGTAAGGTTCAGGCAATAGAGATTTCAGAGGCAGGCAGAGATCTTCTTTTTGAGGAGTATTCACTGTTATCGGGAATTCTTGGGGTCAAGGATAAAATTGTTGTAGCAGGAACAGTGCAGAGCGGCATGGGTGAGGGTCGTTATTATGTTTCAAGGAAGCCATATGTGATTCAGTTCCAGGAAAAACTTGGTTTTATTCCATATATGGGTACTCTCAACATTAAAATAGACTCGTCTGAAGAGGTATCCCTAAGAAGAATCAGAGGTTACTCAGGTATTAAGATTGAAGGTTTCGTAACAGATGACAGAAGTTTTGGGCCTGTTAAAGCCTTCATGGGAACAATTTCCGGAATAAAATGTGCAGTTATTTTCCCTGAAAGATCTGTATACAGGGATGTCATAGAGGTAATTTCTGAAGAATTTCTAAGAGAAAAACTTCAACTGCAGGATGGAAACAGATTGCAAATATATGTTGATGTTTCAAATTGATACATCAATCTTTCCAGATTCAATATCATGAATCAATTTGTTAATTTTTTCTTCAACCTGAGTTTGGTTCAATCCGCAATCAAGAAGTTCAAGATATAGTTCAAAATCTTCCTCAAAATTCACTTTAGAACCCTGATAAATTTTAACATATCCGCAATGCCTCTCAGCATCGAAGTTTAGTCTGTAGTTCGCACTAATTGTAACGTTTGCTTTTTCTATGAATTTATTCATTTTGTATAAATCGCTCATCTATCCACCTAAATTATATTGTCAAGACCCTTTTCCCATGCCGTCTTGAATGTGAGTATATTCTCATTAATCAAAAGTCTTCCTGAGTCTGAAACTTCAATAACCTTAGATTCTAAAACTTTTCCCATAATCTCCACACGCACATCTCCAAGCATCTTAGTGAGTTTCTGGATATTCTCTGGGGCCACTTCTGCAACTATACGATTGCCCCCTTCAGCAAAGAGCTTGTTGTAGGTTCTGGAATTTGAAATATAGCTCAAATCTATACTTGCCCCTAATTCATAGCCAAAGCACATTTCAAGAACTGTGGAAATTAAACCTCCCGAGGAGACATCGTGGGCCGAAAGTATCAATTTATTGGTAATGCATTTTAGAACATTTTCTTTTAGCAAGCGCAATTCCTGAAGGTTTGTTCTCTCAAAACCGTGAGATGGATACCCAATACTTTTGAGGTAGACACTGCCGCTCAGATCATAATTACTTGACCCTATGAGAACTATTAAATTTCCCGGCGTTTTAAATTCTGAAGTTATGGAGTTTTTTACATCATCAATAATTCCTACCATCATTATGTTTGGAACTGGAGGTATGTCCGATCCTTTATAATTATTGTAAAAACTAACATTTCCTGCAACAACAGGTAAATGCATCTCTTTACAGAATTCACTGATAGCCCTTACGGAATCTACAAATTGACCCAGAACAGACGGGTTTTCCGGGTTTCCGAAATTGAGGGAATCCACTACGCTGTCAGGTATTCCACCACTGCAGATTACATTCCTTATGGCTTCTGAAAGAGTATTAATGGTTCCATGAAAAGCATCAATGGAGGTTGCATTTACATTGCACCCTGTCGTCATTACAAGACCAATCCTTGTTTCATTTATGGCTCTAACCACATTACCATCGGAATGGGTCTCAGAATTAGGGTTCCCCGTGAATGGTTTTACAATTGTATTTCCTCTAACTGTGTGATCATATTGCCTTACAATATTGAATCTTGCACACACATTTGCATTGGAAATAACCTCCTTAATTGCTTTGAGGTAATCTTCTCTTTCAACAGGGAAAGGATACACCTTTACCCCCTCTTTTCTCGTCCTGAAGGGTCTAGCATATATTGGACCAGAGGTAAGGAATTGGAGTGGTAGATCCATAACAACCTCATCCTCGTACAAAAGTTTCATATTTTTTCCAGAAACACTATTTCCAATAACAGATATTTCAACATCCCATGAAGCAAAAATGTCCTGTATTTCTTTTAAATTCTCCTCCTTAACTGAAAGTAGCATCCTTTCTTGACTTTCGCTAATCCATATTTCCCAAGGTTTCATTCCTTTCTCCTTGGTTATTATCCTGTCGAGATAAATTTCGCCACCACAGTTTCCGGCCAGACACATCTCACCTGCAGATGAAGAAAGACCTCCACCTCCAAGATCTTTCATTCCAGATATGAGCTTTTTCTGATTTGCTTCAAGAACAGCATGAATCAACGGTTCCTTAATTATGGGATTTCCAAGCTGCACCGCTCTGTTTCTGTCCTTATCACCAGATTCCTGAACACGAGACGCAAAATTCACTCCATGTATTCCATCTCTGCCTGTTCTTCCTCCTGCAAGAACAAGAATTTCGTTAACCCCGCCGACCCTGCTTCTGCAAATTTCCCCCCTCTTTGCTATTCCCAGACAACCGGCATTCACCAGAGGTGAGCCCGTAAAACCTTCATGAAAGTTTACAGATCCAGAAACAGTGGGAATTCCCACTCTGTTTCCATAATCTCTGATTCCACCAACCACATTTTCTATTATGAATCTAGTAGTTAGTCTGTCTTCAGGTTTTTCCTGAAAATCTGTTCCAAAATAAAGCGAATCTAATACAGCCACAGGTTGTGCGCCCATGCATAAAATATCTCTAAGAATACCTCCGACACCAGTGGCTGCACCACCGTAGGGCTCCACTGCGCTCGGATGGTTGTGAGTCTCCATTTTAAG
>JAJYDZ010000149.1 GCA_021790415.1 Thermoplasmata archaeon
AAATATGCATAACTCTTATGGAAAGCATGAACATTTCATTCCTGAGAAAAGGAGATCACTATTTTCCCATATTGAAGGTGGGAGACGAAAAGAGAATCCTGAAGGAAAATGTCGACATAAACAACTTTTACTCAAATATTCATCATTATACGAAACTGTATGAAGAACTGGAACATGTTGATATAGAACCTGGAACAATCCCGGTATATCCCGGAAAGATTCTCTGCCCCTCCCTCAACTTTATGATGCATTCTGCAGAAACTAAACAGAAAGTTCCTGAATACCCTTATTTTTTCACTAAATTCAGGGATACAATTACCGGATGGAATTCTCCCATTCTAAAGCATAAGGATATGAAGCAGCTTGATTACGAGGGAGAGATTGCTGCAATCATAGGAAAAAAGATAAAAGGTGCTGATGAGAAAACTGCAGAAGAGAGTATATGTGCTCTTGCAGTTGTGAATGATGTAAGTGCAAGGGATTATCAGGAACAGATTTCTCCTCCTTTTGGCAAAAACTGGGTGATGGGAAAAGCTGCAGATTCATTTTTACCTGTTTCTTCCTGGGTTAAATTGTATGATGGGGATCCGGTAGAATTCTCCACTGAGGTGAATGGTGAAATAAGGCAGAAAGGAAACACAAAGGATATGATATTCCCTTTCAGTAAATTGATTTCTTATGTGAATAAATTTGTGACACTTTACCCCGGAGATTTGATACTTAGCGGTACACCTGAAGGTGTGGCAAAATCCGGCAAATATCCATATCTAAAGAATGGCGAAACAGTTAAGGTTCAATCCTCAGGAATAGGATATATTGAGAATGTGGTGACGGAATTTGATTCGTAAAATAAATGAAGAAGAACTTCTTTTAGAAATCATTCCTTTTAACCTGGTACTTTTCAATGGAAACGATTCAACCTTTACGATCAGGGATCCTGTCAACAGGCATACAACTGTAATACAAAGATTCATGCACGAAGGACTCGAGATATCGGTTAAATCATTCTTCATGGACTGGTTTTATTATGGGTTTCCAAAAAATATGATGAGAACTGCGTCAGATTATTTCTCTAATGCTGAAGCATTTGAACTGTATGTCGAAGGAAATAAGTATAATGCATTTTTTGGTGATGACTACAGGAACCGAAAAACCATATGCACATATATAGATGGAACGTGTATTGAAGTCAGGGTGGAGAAAGGAGACCCTGAGCAGGCGAAAAATATTTTTAAAAATGTAAAAAAAATAAAAACTACCACACCTTCTTCGTTCAGGGAAAGATCATTCTATGCGACATACAGGGGCCCCAATACCTGGTTTGAGGATGAGAGAATAGGACGACTCTCATGGAAGCCTCTGGAAGCTGAAAAAATCGGTGAATTTTCTCCAGATTCTGTTGGAAATCTGCCAGGATTGCATAAACTTGCAATCTTTGCAAACGAGAGGAATGAATATCTCTGGCTTGATGTGGCCGCCAGGGGAAAGGGTCTCAGGAATCTTTCATACAGGTTTAATTTTTCAGGTTCAGTCTTCAAGGAACGTGTAAAAATGAATCGGTGGAGAGTGGGAATTCTTTCACAGAATGGTCCTGCAATAATGGTAATGGAAAATCCATTCTTCAGGTATATAATGTCCCTTCCCAGTATTGAACCTGGCGATCTCTGGAAATACGTGGACATAATGGAAAACTTAAACATCGATCCATTTATGCCCTAAAATGCCTTTTAGGTATGAGGTTGGCATTTCAAGGGAAACATCATCGGTTGATGGAGTTTCCATAGGCAAAACAGAGAACGGTGGATTATACGTTATTGAACCTGAGAAGCTATACTTCCACACCATGATCCTTGGCAGGACGGGAACAGGAAAATCTAACCTGATCAAGAATCTGTGTTTGCCAATAATGAAAAATGGGGCAGATAACCTGATTGTAATTGATTTCCATGGAACGCTTTCCACTGACCTTATAAGGATGAACAGCAAAATGGATCTTGTTTTTATCTCCCCTGAGAACGATCCGGAAAAAAAATCCGTAAAGATGAATGTGCTGAAAGGATCTGCAGAATCACCAGTGTTTCTCTATATACTCCAGAAAATATTCTCTTCTGAAAATGCACTTTCAGGAGGAACATGGGGCCCCAGGTTGCAGACAATGCTAACTTCCGTATTGAGGGAAGTCATTATAAAAAATCCGGATTCCACACTCTCAGATTATATTGAAACAATAACGAGCAGGAATTCAATGAAAGATCTTTATAACAGTTCAACTGGAAGCACCAAAACAATAATTGGAAACATGATATCAAGATGGGATTCCTGGCAGGAATATTCAATGAGCACCATAAACAAGATATTTCCAATTACCTCAGACATTGGAATCCGGAAATTGATTTCATCCCATGAGGAATCCATGGATATTGTTTCACTATTGAATGAAGGAAACAAATTAGTTGTTATAGATGTATCAAAGACAAAATATTCAGAACAGCAGGGAAAAATTGTTTCATCAATGCTTTTGAACCGGATATGGGCTGACATTTTGAGGAAAGGCATGAGTAAAAAGTGTATGTTAATAATTGACGAGGCCCAGAATCTGAACGCCTCCATAATTAAGGAGCTTTTGTCAGAGGGGAGGAAATTCAATGTGTTTTGCATGCTTGCATCGCAATATATGCTTCAATATGATCGGGAGGTCAGGGATGCAGCCATTTCTAATTGTGGTAATTTCTATGCATTTTCACTTTCAGAAGAGGACGCCAATACTATCTGTTCTATTGTTCCAGGACAAAAACTAAGAAAACTTGCAATAAGTTCCATACTGATCGGCCCGATACATAATACAACACATTTCTCCACACGAGGGAATAATGGCGTCAGCGTTTCTTCATTTACGCCATTCCTGATGGAAAACTTGAGCAATGCTACGCCTGTTGAAAACGCCATAAAGAATAGTCTTCTGAAATATGGCGGAATGATGGAAGAACCTGATAATGATAATATTCATCAAAACAGAATTAGCAACCATAACGAATTGCAGCAGAGGTTCATAACTTATCTTGATGGAAAAGGATGCAAACCTGAGATTGAAAAAGTTATTGGGGAAAGCAGGCCTGACATAATATTTTATGTACAGTCGACACCTATTATTGCAGAGGTGGAAATCAGTGATACCATTAGGTTCGAAAGGGTCATTGAAAAAGCATGTATTTACAGCAACTCTCCCCTGATATTTCTGTGCATGAAGGATATGGGAATGGTACTGCTTGAAAAATTCCATAACCATGAATTAATGTCACGGCATCTCTCCAGAATGAGCAGAACCGGGAAGAATACCTATTTTAATTTTGAAAAAATAACCATAGTGGAAGACAGAAACGGAAAGTACTATTTTATACGTGATGGAAAATACACAAGGTGGACTCCTGAATTTTCTCTCACAGAATCGTCTTTCAGGTTAAAATCTGAGTTGCTTGGAGTATTAACCGTTAATATATTAAGGGAAATGGAACTGAACAGGAATCATGTATACTCATATCTTGATACGAATACAGGAGCAAAGAAAAGGGTGAGTTTATATGAACTCATTTTATAGGATACCTATATATAAAATAAAATTTTGGATTATGAGAATATTCATAACAACATACATATAATGTTTAAACATAAGGTTTTACAGTTATATCTGTAAAGAGAAGAGTTCGAGATGGCAAAATTCGAAGAATTAGGAATAAAAGGGGAACTATTAGAGTCCCTGAAGAAAATGAAATTTGAAGAGGCAACCGAAATACAGGAAAAGGTTATTCCACTTATACTTGAAAAAAAGTCTGTTATTGCAAAATCCAGAACAGGTAGCGGAAAAACCGGTGCATACCTGATACCATTGATCAATACCGCTAAGAAAGGAAAGGGGACAAAAACACTCATCCTTCTTCCCACGAGGGAACTGGCAATCCAGGTACACAATGTATTCACCAAAATTGCAGCTTCAACACGTTTGGAAGCAACACTCATCTATGGTGGTGTATCTATTGGAAGACAGGCTGAGGAATTGAGTTATGAACCTGAATTCATAATAGGAACTCCGGGCAGAATTAAAGATATGTTTGAGAGGGGCCACATCAAGCTGTCCAAAATTGAGAGAATCGTGCTGGATGAGGCAGACCAGATGCTTGATATGGGTTTTTACGATGACGTTGAATACATTGTAAAAGAGACTGATGATAACAGAAGCATGTATCTTTTCTCTGCTACAATGACCGATTATGTTAGGGATATATCTTCCCGGTTCATGAAAGATGCAGAAGTGATAAATTCGTCAGAAGACAGGATACCAGTGGATATCAACCATACTTATGTTGTATCAGAAAGGAACAGAAAACTTGGATTCCTTATTAAGTATATAGAGGATCAGAACCCTGAAAAAGCTGTGATCTTTTCAAACACCAAGTCAGGGGCCTCATTCATCAGCCAGAGATTGAGGGAAAATGGATACAGGTCAGTGCAGATACACGGAGACCTGACTCAGAAACAGAGGGAAACATCCATCCGGAATTTCAGGAGAGGCGAAAGATTCCTAATCGCTACGGATGTTGCAGCCAGAGGCATGGATATTCCATCAATCACTCACATCATCAACTATGATCTTCCAAAAGAGGATAAATCCTACATTCACAGGGTTGGAAGAACAGCCAGATTTGGCAGGAGCGGAAATGCAATGAGCATCATTCTTCCAGAAGAAGCATTCATGCTGAAAAGAATAAGGAAAACCGCCGGAATTGAAATTTATAAACTTCCAATGGAAGGGCAGGCCAGTGAACAGGTTGAAGAGAAAAGAGATCACGGTAGAGATCGTTTCAGTGGTGTACCCAACAGGCAGGGCCATGGTGGCAAGCGCAGATACAGCAACAGAGGAGATTACGGAAGGAAACCACCTGCAAGAAGACGCAGAGATTAATCCCAATTTCTATCTTTTTCAAATAAAATATTTGAGGATAGTACTGAGCGGTATATTTTATAATTTATCTGTAATGCTGTTGCATGGATCAGACACTTGAGAATATAATTGAGCTCGCCCATAGGACAAAGGAAAAATCACCATCACAGGATTCAATGGAGGAACTGAAGAAAAGAGTTGCCGATATTGCAATTACTTCATTCGGTGCTTTTGATTCTGCACCGGTTCAGGTTGCAATGAAATCACTTATTCCTTCATCAGGCAAGACCAATTCCACTGTTTTCTTCACCAGAACAAAAGTTTCTTCTGAAAATGCTGCATTTATCAATGGAACCATGACAAGATACCTTGATTACAATGATACTTACCTTTCCAAAGAGGCCCTCCATCCATCAGATAATATACCTCCACTGATCGGCGCAGCAGAAAATGGAAACTATTCTGGAAATGACATTCTCAGGGCAGCATATGTTTCATACAATGTTGTATGTGCTCTTTCCGATGCAGTTTCCATCAGGGACAGGGGATGGGACCATGTAACTTACAT
>JAJYDZ010000150.1:0-1334 GCA_021790415.1 Thermoplasmata archaeon
ATTTGAGTGTGGAAAATTTCCTCATGATTGGATATAACCTGTGGCTCATCCATCCATTCCAGTTTGATGCCTTAAGTGGGGCTTTACAAATATTCATAGGGTTCTCATACCTCATAAACGATAAAAGGAAGGCACTAAAGTACATCAGCATTTTTTCGATCATATGGAGCCTGGTGATATGGGTATTTGGAGAGGGTTTTGGCGGCATACCTGAAAGTGGCGTTTCATTGTTGAAAGGATTTCCAGGTTCTGCACTGATTTATATTCTGCTTTCCATTCCATTCATATCACCCAAATTCGAGAATGCCAAATGTCTAAGGAATTTCTTTTTGCATTTCATATCAGCAATTTTTATCATTGGGGCATTTCTTCAGCTTATACCCGGAAATACATTCTGGTCAAGAGGGCAGATTTCATTTGACATATTTATGAATATCCAGCAACAGGGAGAGAATCCAGTGGTTTACTTCATTTTAAACCATGCCTATGTTTATTTCATATACAGGGAAGATTATCTCAACGTTTTCATGTTCCTGTTGATGTTTGCTATTGGAATTATGGTTCTTCTAAACATTAGAGGCGGGTTAATACTTGCCATGATATTCACGGGGATAACATGGGTTCTCTTCCAGGACATGGGAATATTCATAAACCCGGCTACAGATCCAAATACTGGCCTTCCATTATTGATGATGATAGCAGTTCTGCTGATCCTTGAAAGATCGGCTGATGGCAAATCTCATAATAATACCCTGCAGGGCAATAATGTTTTATCCACATAGGAAGATCAGATTAAATATAAACAAGATATACACAAAAACAGTAGTGGGTTTGTGGGGTAGCCTGGTATCCTTCCAGCTTCGGGAGTTGGAGACCCCGGTCCAAATCCGGGCAGACCCATTCCTCTGGGAGAGACCGTTTTGAGCTGTACACGAATGATAAACAAGGGTTTTATTATTGTTAAGAAAATAGAGGTATTTTGAATGGATACTGACAGAATGACCCGTGTTCCATTCAAGAGATTATTTCTGCGAATAATTACAATTATCCCCGGCCAAATCTGGGATTTGTTTAATCTTTTGAGAGAATACGGACAGTAGCCACGATATTCCCGGTCACATTCCGGTCAAGCCTAAATATGATTCCAATTCAATCAGACCTCCTTTCGGAATTGTTACTGAAACATATGAAATTAAGAAGAGTGAAGCGGAACAGGCAACGTTAGGAAGGTCTACATATATGGAAAAGAGAAGAGCTATAGAACCATACCTTACGTATTTTCCACCAATGTCTTTCCCTTTTCTGGTTCCCTACTGAAATATTCCAAGAAGAGG
>JAJYDZ010000150.1:1344-5480 GCA_021790415.1 Thermoplasmata archaeon
TCTCGAGAAGACCACTTCAATAAGGTTATAGTGCCAGGCTGTTCTCTTTTCACGGCGTAATCCTTCTGTTATACCATCTAGATTCTCCTGAACCCGAAGTGTAGATCAAGAATAATTGCGGATGTTCCCGGGACATTCATACCCAGATTTCAAGAGGAAAACTGGGGTCACAAGAGGTGATTTTTGAATTTTTAATCTACAGCGAAAACATGGAACTTTCCTGCACTTAAAATTTCAGATGACCAATCTTTATTAGCATGTATTACATGTTATACCTATGGCTGGACCGAATAAGAGTGCCAATAATGACGTGCTTGTCGTGAGAAAAATAAACAAGGAAATCTATAAGCAATTCAGGCAGAAAGCAATGGAGGAGAACAAGAACGTTGGGGAAGCGCTGAATCAGGCTATGAATTATTGGCTAGCGAAGGAAAGAGAACATGAAAGACCTGACATCAAGAAAATGTTGAAACTTAATGGATTAGTGAAGACCAGCGGTAAGGTTAGCTGGAGTGTGAATGTAGATGAGATACTTTATGGTGACCTTTATTGATATTTCTGGATACAAGTGTCCTCGTTGCTTATATTGTTAACAAAGACAGTAATCACGAGAAAGCCGTTCGGTTGATAGATGACATTATCGCTGGCAAGTATGGATCCACTGTTACGTCTGATTATGTGTTCGACGAAACCGTGACGGTCGTTTTAGTCAGAACTAAGTCTTTGGAAAGTGCAATCACATCAGGACAGCTCATAAAAGAATCCATGGACATTCTCTCTGTCAACGACATTGTCTTTGAAAACGCATGGAAGCTTTTCAAGAATCAGGAATCTGCAAGATTCAGTTTCACCGATTGTACTATACTTGCACTAATCTCAGCAAACCATATTGAAAATCTTGCCACGTTTGACAAGGAATTAGGAGGAGCTAATTTCTATCAAACAATCATATGAAAAACAACTCGGATCTCAATCATCAGGAACGTCCCCATTTAATACTGCAATTCGGATTCGATTAATAAATTAACCAAATCCGGGCAGACCCTTTTTCTCCGAGTTTAAAGAAATAATCAAACATCCTTTTTTCACATAATAGTTAACTTATGGAACATTAACCCTTTTTTTCTCAAGAATCTATTCCATTCAATCTTGATCGACGCTTAAATCTTTGCCGGTTATTATCTAATGAAAGGGTTTCTGATATCCAAACCTGGGAGCCTTGCAAAATCGGCCTCATTTTCAGTCATAATTAGAACTATGCCATTTTCCTTCATTGTCTCTGCAATAAGAGTATCAGGAAAAGGAGTTCTGAAGGTTCTTGAAACGTCTATAGCAGCCCTGACGGTGCGGTGGCTATAATCTACTTTCACCCAATTGGAGGATACGATGAATGACTCTACAATGACTCTTGCTGACTCTGCTTCAACGCCAAGTTTACGAGTAAGTGCATTATACAGTTCAGCCAGTATCTGATTTGATATGATCCCCCTATGCTTCCCTTTAAAGATGCCGCTGACAAGCGATTTGCATATTTCCCTCTTTTCTGGTTCGTTAAGATCATAGGCGTAACGGAGGACATTTGTATCGTAAAAGATTTTATCGTTCATAAAGTTCTTCCCTTTTGAAGTTCCATTTCTTCATAAGAATTCCCTCATCCAACAGCCTGAGATTCTCATTAAGAAGTTCCTGATCATCGCTCTTTAACCATTCATCAAGTGCTTCATTGAATGCTTTCGCTAGAGAGCCCTTTTTATTTCCATATTTAATCTGGCTTTTTCTTTGAATCTTTTCTCAATAGAGTCATCTAAATTTACAATTAGTGTTTTCCTCATGTTTTAAGAATATCTTAAAAGAGTTAAACATTTATGTTCTAAGCAAATGTAAAATCTATTTATGTCTAAATGGAAGCACCAAGTAATTGTTCAATTCTTGCTGAATTAATTAAATTTTTTGAATTTTCATATCTTCTGAAATCTGTCACTTTTTCGTTCTTATTGGTAGAATTATCACTATAAACGAATAAAGGAAACGTGGAGTTTTATTTCATATCCCTGTGGATAAATCTCGCAATAATGATTGCTATCTGGAATTTGTATAGTTATTAAACGTGGAAAAATAAGAATAAAATTTTTGTATTACGATGTCTTACGTTTTTAATGATGCGCAAGGGCAGGTCTCATGAAATTATTGTTTCAGAAAGCCAGGTGGAGGATATTGACAAAGTCGCAAAACTTTATGCCGAGCGGGAAATTGTCCGATGGCGTGTTCTGCCCTTCAGGAAAAAATCAATTCGAGTATATCTTAAGGATGGACGAAAAATAAGTGTTAATCCTATTATTCAATTCAAAGAAGGAGAGCCGATGAGGAAAGGTATCACCTTCACTTACTCACCTGAAAAAAATGAGATACTGGAAGAGGTTCAGGAATAGCAAACCCGAAACAAATAACAACATTGTTGCAGCAACTAATATTACAGGTTTTCTTATTATGAGGGCATCGCTTTTAGATATAAGTGAATAGGTAAGGATGAAAAGTGCAAGACCAAACAAACCTTCGATAGCTCCTGTAACGGTAAGTATTCCATTAATAAAAGAAAGGTAGATCATGATTGGGCCTATAATCCCCCAAAGG
The DNA here is from genome assembly GCA_021790415.1 of Thermoplasmata archaeon. Next base: position 3,976 of record JAJYDZ010000150.1, read on the forward strand.
AGGAGGGTGTAACCAACCGCACAGTTTACCGCCACATCAATGGGATCTGGTTTAATACTCACTAACAAAGGCATTGAACCAAAGATCGAATCCAATTCCTTCTCTGGTTCTATAGCATTTTCCCATACAAGTGTAAAATTCCCTTCTCCTTCTTTACCATGAAGTTTTGCTCCTTTGCTTTGAAAACTCTTTAAAAAAGATAAAGAAGATATTCCACCTACTCTAGGTTCTTCATCAGAAGATATAGAGAAAATACTAGTCTTCGCTATCCAAGGATAAAAGTCAAACGCCAATAATAGGATCCGATACAGCGCGAGCGTGGACAATGAGTTTAGGGGGCGAAATTTCTGTGATGCCGAGTATATGAGTGTAATATCCTCTCTCTTACCTACTGAAATGGGGGATCCTTCGGGAAGAACAACTCTAATTAACCCCGTTGAACTCGATTCTAGAATCTCCTTTCCGATTTCTTCATTTCTTAAGAAAGAAAGTTTTCTACCGTCAGATGATGTAATAACAAGATCTGTTCTAATGTTTTCTATTGGAATGTCAACGGTCTTGAAAGGGCTTTCACTATCATTTATAATTGTATAAGTATCTGAGGCTTTAATGATAATCCCTCCCGAACTCACCTTGGTTATGTTTAGATGAAGATATCTTCGATCAATCATGTCTCTTGCAATCCTACGATAATTACTTTTCCCATTACTTTAAACTATCTTATGATTTCGATCAAACACAGATATGGGATACATAGATTTGGATAAATGTGCACAAAAGCCGGGACCATTATCAGAACCACAAATAATAATTGTTCGACACTCATTGTATTCCAATTCTATTACATTCTTAACTGGAAAATATGAAATCAAGAAGCCCGAAGGATCATAAAACTAATGGTTTTTGGTTTCGCATATATTGCCACACATTTCCCCGCAGATTCTAACCTATACGGAAACTTCATTATTTGCAGATTTTGCAAATATTAATGATCTGTGGTTCAATATGCAGGAATGAGAGTAGCAGTGGCAGTGCGTGATGATAATATAAGTGGCCCCGGCGAAGCGGCAGAGATTAGAATATACAACATTCAACAAGGCTATGAGCTTGAGGAGTCATACAGCAATCCGGCTCTAACAGCCCCATCGGCAAAAGGAATAATGATGTTGAAATCTATTGTGGATCGTGGAGTCACTTCTGCAATTATATCAGGAATAGGGGCTCATGCATTCAGTTACGGTTCAGGAAGAATAAAACTCTATGCAGGGGAAAACCTGCCTATTGGGAATGCTCTCAAAAGATTTGCAGAAGGAGCACTTAAGGAAATCACTGGGCCAAGCCATTAAGCAGAATCCAATCATTCAGCGTCAGCATAGTTGTAAAGCGACATAACACAAATTGGCACATTCAAAATTAATAAATTACTTATGCCAAAAGCAATTTAGCCGGCATGGATCCCAGCGAAGCCTATAATGTCGAATATATGTCAGAACCGCTCATTCATC
>JAJYDZ010000151.1 GCA_021790415.1 Thermoplasmata archaeon
AATTGAAAAAAGATAAGCGTAAACCCAAATTACTGCAAAATTGAATCATGGTTTTAATTACCGGATTTCGATGGTTATTTAGCATATAAAAATTGGATTATAGTTCAGAATTTATGAGAAATCGAAAAGAATCTTTGTAAACTCTTTCTTAAACTTTATTGGACTATGTCCTGTATTCATCACAGAGTTATCTGCTGAGGACTTCGTTTTTCCTGTAAAAAATGAGGTTTCAGAGAATCCAGGAAACTTTTAGCCGCATCAAATCCAATTTCACTTATCGGGAGTGTTATCTGGTATGAACCGATAGTCACTGTAATCATGGTAGGATCCACTGGTTTCTTAGTTGTCTTTGACTCCTTCTTAACTTCCTTTTCTTCAGATTCTTCTTCCTTCTCTTCTGCGGGTGCTGGCTGTCCAAATACCAAATCACCTACTGATTCCTTAACGAATGCTATATCATCAGTGTATGCTTCACGTACAAATGACTCAACCTTCTGTGCCTCATCAGACATTACTCCAGTAATGTTCCTAATCTTGAGCCAAATTGGGTCGTCTGGAACCTTATCCTTGAAATTGTCATACAACTGTTTCCACAACGGAATATTGTTCAAGGCCGTGATGAGTGCATCCTTCTTCTCTTCCTTTGTTCCAAACTGTGCATCTATGGCAATGTTCGAAACTCTGAACTCACTTGCACCAGCCTTTTCCAAGAATCCATAGTCTTTCAAAGCTGCTATTGACTTAGTATATGAACCATTATTGGCTCCACTGTAGCCGAACGTCTTTGCAATGCCATCGTCTCCATTTAGTTTGGTGATTGTGTTTGTCTTGTATTCGTCATACAATTTCAGGGCATTTTGTAGAGAATCCCTCATTCTCATCCCTCTGTTTGGTACTACATATTTTCCTATTTTCATTGACAACACCTCCATGCTGTTATACTCTTCATGTCGTTGTAGTTAATAAAGAGCATGCTCTTCTTTGCTCTTTTAGTCTTATTGTCTTTTTCTATTGTCGATAGCCCTATTTTTGACGCTCTAACGCTGGTAACTACTAATCTAGATTATGGCTTGGACATGGGCTAAAAAATTTGGCGATAGTGAATAATGAATTTGTAGGAATAAGATTACCTTACGAACTCATTTTCGAGAGCATTTTTTCGACTATTTGCTCATACCAAAAGTCTGCTTGCTTACTTTTGCTCAAATAGTGCATATTTCCAACCGAGGCAGGAGAACGTCCTTCAATGAAATCTGCAACTCCTTCCGGAACGTTGTTGTAGATTAGGAAATTGTAGAACCACTTGCGAAGATACTTAGGTGAAAGCCCAGATTTGCTAATCTGATGTGTTATGGTATCAACATGCACGTAGTACTTGTGTAGCTCTGGAACTAATTCTTTAGGGATGTATATGTAAAATGACTTTTTGTGGCCTCTGTTATAGTGCAACTGGTACTTGGCAAATTTCTCTTCAATAATCAACTTAGAAGGATCATACTCCTTAATCATCTTCACAAGTTCAGTAATTCTCGCACCTGAAAACGCAAGTAGTTTGAAGATGGTCTTGAATCTCTTTTCCTTGATTTGATTGTATGCACCTATCACTTCTTCGTTTGTAGGAATGTAATTATCGGCTTTCGACTGCCTCAATGGAACATTCTTCCTGAAGTGTTTTGCACCTTCCTCCGTTAGTAGTGATTTCTGAACAAGGTATGTGAGATAACTTCTCAATGCAATACTCTGCATCTCACTTATATCATCTTGTAGTTCAATGATATCTTCGCGAATAAACCGTGTTAAAGTATTCACCAGATCTTTTATGTAGCCGTCATCCAACTTTCGTGAAATCAACCATTTTTCATATTCTCTCTTGTGTTTGCTGAAGGAAGGAATAATCGGTATTCTGTTTACAAGTGGTTGTGAGACACCATATTGGTTATTGCTCTCAACAAATGGAAGCTCAGGATCATTTACTCTGATATACTCCTGTAGTTTTCGTTCTAGAAAACCTGAAAGATTGATACCAAGTTCTTTCGCCCTATCCTTGAGCCCTTCTTCAAGATACAGTGTAACGATTTTTTTCATAAACTCTCACAATAGAAATATAAGAAGTTTGTAGAAGTAATTTTTTATTGAAAATATAGTGTTACAGGTCATTTAACGAATAGGTGCATTATTGATTCTCAATGGTCTTGTATTAACGATCAACGAAGGATAATTTCGTCTATTCCATGCTTTATGGACTGCATTTGATAATCTGCTTCTACTATCCAATTCATTCCAATATATCTTAACTGCGTACCCGCTCAAAATGTTGTCCGTTAATCTGAAGTGTTTATTTGAATGTCTGGGAAGATAAACCCCTACCAAACCATTTCTAGTCCTATAACCATATGGCCGAAGTGAAGCGTAGATTTCCCAATCTACCCATTTTCTTCCGTATGTGTGCTGTCCTACAAGAACAACTGTCACTGTTGAATCTCTAAGCCGTTCTCTTCTGATCAAATTGAGAATATAATCTTTAGACATGTATCCTATGTCCACATTCAGGGACTTGTCAATTATAGCATCCCCATAGAATTCCTTTAGACGGTACGCGTACTCTTGGTCATCTTCATGAAAATAGCTGATGAAGACCTTATGCCTGTACGAGACCATTGGTCAGCTTTCACCCTGTTTTTCCTCAAAAAGAGCTTCAATTCCTGCTGCCAGGGCAAGGTACTTGGAGTACTCAATCAGCGCACTCCTTGAGTCGTCTAACACCTTCCTAAGTTCAGCATTCAGTTCCCATTTGTCTTCGTGAGCTTTAATAGAAATGCTCCTGTCCCTTTGCTTTTCATAGTCAAGCAGTAAAGGATGCCATTTTGATAAAATCGGCCTAAGTTCAAAATTAAGCATATTGACTGCAAGCCTGGCTAGAGAATAGTCCGCATCCTGATGAGGTTTGGCGACAGATGGGCCATACTTTCGAAGAACTTGACGAGTTGTTTTGAATAGCGAATATAGGGAAGAAAGAGCTTCTTGAAGTATTCCTTCTCCTTTCTTCAGTTCTACTATGGAAATTCTCGTTACCAGTTCAATATACAACTCCCAAGCTGCGTTTCTCTCGCTCTTATCAGGTTTCCACTTACCTTTAATACGGAAAATACCTAGATTGATATCCAATTCTATTGAGTCAAATGTGTTTGGCATGACTATCTGATTCCGTTGCACCAACTTGAAGTAGTATGGTTTCTGCCGTACCGATCAAAGCTTAAATTTGGAGTGTAACTGTAGCGAACTGAGAAAGCTCTGTCTATCCAATTTTGGATCTTACTCGGTTCATTTGTCCAATTATAAACGATAGCATATGGTTCAGCGTTATTGTTCTTTAGATTATTGTAATATAATCGAGGCGGAACCGTACACTTTTCATAGTGTTTTTGGTTGTAATCCTGTCTTGTTGGAAGCAATATTCCTAACAACCCAGAACGCAATTTAGTTGGTGTAAGGCGCAGACTTGAGTAAATCGCCCAATCCACGTATTTCCTTTGCCAAGTATGTTGACCAATCAATACCACTGTTACAGTTGAATCTTTGAGGTATTCATCTCTAATCCGTTGCATAACACGTTCTGTGTTAGTATCGGTATCTATATCACCAGGTTGGATTGACTTGGAAACTATCACATCTTTGCACATTCTTTCAAATTTATCTTTATATTCCTGATCTTCATCGTGATAAAAACTCACGAAAACCTTATGTACATCAGTCACGGATTTTCCCCGAACTAAATACAACATTTTGACCTTAAAATATTTTCTAGTGGATAGATAAACGTCTTTTAAACAACTGGAAAGTAAATAATTTTAGATTATTATTTTCACTGTCTCATGAAGCATCTAAGTGTGATTCGTAATCAGCAGGTCGGGGGTTCAAATCCCTCCAGTGGCTTATTTTATAAAACGGTGGGTCTTTATTGAATCCGAAATCATTTAATTCAATTTCTATCTGAATTTGCTCAGAAAAAAGCCGATAACTATGCCTAGAGCAAGAAACCTAAGTATGTTTATTAGTGCTCCGATGAGGAAATAACGCAAGGCATCGCCCTTCGCAGTTAGACTTGAAGGGAATTCTATTAGAATTGTGACAATGATCAGAGCAGTAAAACTTAGAATCATGGATTTCGTAATTGTGTTCTTTGTTGGAATTCTGTCAAAGAAGCGAAGCAATGAGTAGCTAACGAGGAAAGATACAATCACACCAGCGATCAAGGCCTCAAGAAGCATTGGAAAATAAGAAATGGTCAAGGCAATTCTATACTCTGCGGCTGTTGGTGTCAGGGAAATTGCGAAATTGGTCAACCAAAAAGCCAATCCTCCGATAGCAGTCAATTCCAATGCCATCTTGTAGATTTGAACCCCCTTATCTTGTTTGGGTTCAATCATACTGTTTTCTGCCATTTAGTAACACCAGCTAGTGATGGGTTCCTTTCTTTCACACCCATTATCAAAAGCCACAGACTAAGTGAGAACTCCGCAACAAAACCAATGGCAAGTCCAGGATAAGAATATGAACTATATCCCGGGAACATGAAATACTGTGTAAACCAGCTGAGGTCCCCAAAAAAGTCAAGCATTATTAGTATACCTATAAATCTTGGAACGAAACCAGACTTGTATAGCAGATAGCCTAGGGGAAGCAACCATGTGCCATAGAATATCTGTGCTATCATAATCCCATTTGTGTATGAATTTATGAATACCAAGGATAAGGCTTGAAGTTGTGCCGATTGCAAGACCTTCAGGTAACCGGAATCACTCAATAGCAGCATAGGTGCCAATAAATTAAGCATATTAGCGCTCTCAACAGCGACCCCTGCCAGATTCAATAAAAGGAAGAGTAGTGCGAGATTTCTGTTGACCGATCTCAACAGAGAATAGAGGGCCCAGGCTGCGAGTAGGAAGAATAGGGCTGAGATCAATTCGCTCAAGAATCCAATGCGAAACAGAAATTGTGAAGACATGATATTGTTGGCTGTTTCAATAGCACTTCCCGAGACAATGATGGTTGAACGAACATATGATGCGAAAATAAATGTCGCAATAAAGATGAGATAGAAAAGCCCTGCAATACGTGCCGTCTTTCGTGGCGACCAGTCTGCCAGTTGGTTTTTCATAAGAATCTCCCTTTACTTCTTATTTCAACTGACCTATTGATTATGGTACCACAGCAGTCAGGTCAAGTGTTTAAATACCGATAATATTTTCGACGAAGTCAGTCTATTATGAAATAAGTGGCAGATGCAGTGATAATATACTAGTACTATTAAGCAGCCATCATTTTTTGTTCTGTAGTTTCCTTATCAAAGGAAACTATGCACTTTGGCAACAAAATTTTTTACTGTTAAACCAAGCACATAGATGTAATTCGTAATCAGCAGGTCGGGGGTTCAAATCCCTCCAGTGGCTCTCTTAAAAAGCA
>JAJYDZ010000152.1 GCA_021790415.1 Thermoplasmata archaeon
ATTGGCAAGAGGGTTTTGATTCTCAAAACATAGGGAGGATACTAATGATGAGACAAGATTAGATTTTCCAACTCCTGTAAACCCAAAAATTCCAAAATGTGTCGTGAGAAGGCTTTCCTGATCTATTTTAATATTTAGATCTTCAAATTTCTTGTGACTTAGTGGCGAATCCGGTTGTCTCTCCAACCCCTGATTTACAATTGCATTGACCATGTCAAAGCTAAGGGGCCTTATTTGTGCTCCTATCATTGGTAGATTCCGTTCTTCCTGCAATTTTGGGAGGTTTGCATCATCTCTGGGATTGAAGGAAAACTGATACCCTGTAGACACTGCCTCAATCTCTATTGTAGTAGTAAGATGCAGTGGTTTGTCTTCTTGAGATTCCCAATCTTCTTTTATAGCCCGCATTGATTCAAATTCGTGCCCCGGATAAGCGTTAGAAACCTGAGCGGCAAAGTGTACCGGATATAGCTGACTTATTGTCAATACAGAATATACACGTTCACCATTGGAATTTGGGGTAAAATTCTCAACTCCTACTAAATCACCTACCTGCAAACTATCAAGACCAAGCCTCGTGTATTGGCATATTAATCCATAGGTAAATCTTCCCTGATCATTAGGGGTCATCTTAACAAGCGCCGATTTTGCTCCATGCAATCTATCATCTTCAAACGGATTCATTGTCATTTCTTTCCCTCTCTAACTTGCCTAACTGTCCTATGAATTGGGTTTGTTCTGTCCAACCATTCAGAGGATCTTAACATTGGTTCTACCATTCTCAATACAGATTTAGCTCCTCGGTCTGCATGATGCAGAGGATCAGGATATCCAATTACTTCAGGAAATACATTTCTTGTCACAACTGATAAAAGATACATTATTAATTCCCCCTCGTGGTTAACATCCCGGTTGTCTAGTTGAACAAAAGGCTCTATTGTTCCAAGCTCCTTGTGACCTTCAACTACTTTAACTCGATTTTTCGGCGGTTTATCAGGATGCACCAAACGATCTACAAAAATTACATGCGACATAACTGGTTCGGTTGGTGGATCTCTGTTAAAATAAAACTGTACAAGCGACTTCATAATTATATTCGGTTGCACCAAAACATTCCCTTCAACACCCTGTAAAGTGGGTTTCGAAGAACTAAATTCCTTTCTCATTCGTAAAGTCATGAAAATGGCATCAAATTCTGTTGAACTCCAAGGACCGTTAATATTATCGTCAATAAACGGAATCCTTTCAAATGTCAATCTGTCGGTAGATGGAATCTTTCTAGATTCAAAATTAAACTTGCCTATTTCTCGCATAACTCCTAAATAATGATTAGTGAAATATGTTGACGCAGAATCTTTGCTAACTCCTATAAGAGCAATCATGTTTCTCCAAGCATGTTCAAATGTCAACCTTAATCCTAATGCTACGAGGAAAGAGATCTCGTCTTGAGACAGAAATCTATTTCTCTTTTCCCCATTCTCATCTTTAAATGTATAGATGAGTATTGAGGGGTCCTTGTCTTGAAAAAGCTTATCACAGAAGAATTTAAAAAGTCGTTCAATTTTTTTAGGCGAATTGAGATATTCATCATTTAACTTTAAAGTGTTGCCATTCTTTTTCACTAAAGCATCTGGCGGATTGCCGTTTTCATGTTTCCTTCCATATTTGTCGCATTCCCAAATGAGTTTTACCTGACTTATTACTTTTTCAATAGTTAATTTAGCATCTTTAGAAAACTCTGCTAGGTCAATACTGTTGGTTGGAGACTCATATATTTTCGCGATGGCCCTTTCCCACAATCTGTGAGATTTGCGTGATGGTACATCTAATTTGTTATCCCATGGTTTTGAATAGCCGACAAGTAAATCTGCATACCATACGGTTTCTCCACTAATTTGAACACCAGAGAATCTTAATTCTCTAACGTTTGGTGTTGAGTTGGCAAGAACTGACGATAGAGAATGATCCCAAAGTATAATATGAGGCCTATCAGGACCAGATACACCTCTGTAGATCATGTAGATTTCAGCCAACAGCATCAGGGATGTATCAAGCCCAGAGGATGATATAATTTCCGAATCATCCACAAAAAATCTACTTTCTGGATTGATGAGGGTTAGATCTTCAGGAGATAAGGGGAGATACGCAACTAGACTGCTATCATTTTCAGGCTCAGACTCATGGTATGACAATAATGGGGGGTTTCTTCGAAGGCCTATCTGGCCCTTAACAACATAAGCACCGCCATAAAATATTGCTAGGTCTGACGTTTCTATTTTCTTGCAGGTTCCATCAATGGCCCAGAATCTTAGATCTGAACTGTGATACCTATTTTCTAACTCTATATGCATTTCTTTTCTAAATGCTTCATTCTTGAATAGATTCCCGTATTGTACAACATGCTCTTTCAGGAATTCATTATAAAACTTCTCTAATTCCTTAGTACCCTCAACAACTCTCTTGTCAAGTCTATCTCTGGTTTGATTCAAAGCCCTGTCATAAAGGTCGAAAACATCTGAAATATTTGATCTATTTGTCAACTACCAAACCTCCAAGACACTTATATTCATAGTAAACTTCCTCATTTCATCATTTCTTGGCTTATTCGTGTTCATCACTTTCCTTATTTATTTTGCTCAAGAGAACTGAATAGTATGCAATCAGGGAAACTGAAAGCCTTAACGCTAACTCTGCATCCTCCCTTGTTGAATAATATGTTTCTCTATGGGGCCCGATTTGAGTGAATTTATCGATTGATTCCTTTAGATCATTGATGCTTCCCAAGTAACTCAGCATGGCCTTATGTATTTTTTCTATTCTTTCTTCCTTTGGTGGTTGGGTTTTCTCTTCTTTTGATTTATCCTTTATCAGCTTATTTATCTCCTTATTGTAATCATTAATATACTTATCAACTAGATCCCAAGCGCTCCTTAAGTCTGAAAGAATATCCTCTGGATTTGCTCTCTCTGATAATTTGGTGTTCGCCTGATCTATTTTCTTTAAGACTTCATCAAAACCTTTCATTCCAGGTAGATTAAGATTGGGGGCGTCGAGCTCAATTAACATTCTGTCTGAGTACTTCAATTCTTTTAATATTTTAAGCCACTCCGATTCAGTTAATTTTATAAAAAAGCTCAGTGATCCTTTAAACGGCCCAACCCTATCTAAAAGATTCCTTTGTTTTAGTAAGTAATAATCGAAATCACATCTTACGTCGAATACTAAATCATCTTTTCTTTTTGATTCAATGAATTTTAAAGCGCTTAAGGAAATTGGCATTAAAAATTTGACATTAGATTCCAGTTTATACGAATTCGAGGTACAATTTGATGATACTGGGAAGCCATAATAACTAAGCGAAACAGACGACGGGTTTGCTTCGATTGACCATTCAACTCTTTTTTCCGGGTCATTTATAGGGAATATGCCTAGTTCACTCCTAAACCACAGTTCCATCCAAATAAAGCTGAATGGAAGAGGATTTGCTGAACTTATTTTAAAACTATATACTTCGAGTTCAGCATCACTAAAAATTCCTCTAAATCTAGTAATACCTTCCATTCAATGACACCTCAATTTAAAATTAAAAGCAATCCTTGATATCAACATTTTTCAAACCATCTCTCCAGATCTTCCATCTCTAAACTCATCATTCCAGCCTCACTCCACAGTGCTTGCAAAATATTGCATCTGAATCATTGCTTTCATGGCAATTCACGCAAACTTTTGCCTTTTCCTTGTAGTGCATCATCATCTTCTGGACATGAGGATATGTCCATGCTGCCTTCACATGCCAGCAGTCATATGAATCGTCATGCTCGCACCATAAGCGGAACTCACCGTTTCCATTCCGCTTTACATAAATATTGAATATCCTTGAGGGCTTTCCCGGCTTCACTTCCTCGACTGTGATGTGGTCATCCATCACATTGATGTGGAAGAGGAGATTGAGGTGCTTTGCCATCTCTGCTTCCTCATCGGTCATTGTGAGATCAAGATCATCCATTTCCTTGATCTCTATGGTGGGAGAATTTGCGATTTCCTGTGCCTTCTTGAGCTGTTCTGCGACCCTTCGACCTTTGTCTGTGAGAGAGATTTCGTATGTCTTTCTACCAGCGAATTCTTTTTTTATTTCAATATATCCTTCTTTACTCAACTCTGAAGTCAGTTTATCTACGGTGGTATTAGAATGAACCACAGATACTATATCAGTTTTCTTAACTTTTCCTTTGTTTAAAAGGAAAATTAAAACCGATGAAACGTGTTTTTTTGCTATTGCACTTTCAGAAGGGATATCATTAACCATCTACAGAATTGTAATTCAAAGATATATATTATTTATTTTATTATATGTATTTACAACATTGTAAATGGAAACAATTAAATATTGCTCTCACTTTACAAGATTGTAAGTTGGTATGTATGATTAAAACTACAAAGGTGTATCTTGATAGAACTGGAGGATTAAGACTTTATATCTCTCAAGAAATAGTAAGGAATCTGGGCTGGAAGAATCATGATAGGGTCGTATTGAAGCAAAATGATGGAAAACTGAAAATATACCTAGATAAATCCGATGATTCAGTAAAAGAGAGTGATGATGAGAAGGCCCATTGTGTGGGGGCCCCTGCATGAAAGCATTACGATACTCTCCCCGTGATTTCCTTATCCTCCTTATTCCCATTTCTGCCCTGGAATTCATCGGGGTGATCCTTGCCCTGGCATTCTCAGGTGCCGGATTTATTGTTTTTTACGCACTGGCGATTGTTTCATTCCTTCTCTTTTTCTGGATCCTGAACCTGCTTATTTTCGCAAGGATCAGGACTGGAAAGTGGCCTGATGTTGTTTCAGCGACCGTTGCCCTTTGCAACAGCGAAAACCACGAGGAGGTGAAGGCATGAACTACAGGCAGATCCCCATTCCGGAGCCCCTTTATGAATCCATTCAGAAATACGCTGAAAGCCACTTCACGGCTACTTCAGTGGAAGATCTTGTGCTGTATCTTTGCAGATCAGAGCTGGAGAAAGACGGGGATCTTATGGATCGTATCAGAGAAAGACTTCAGGAGGAGAGTGAAGCATAATGACGAGCTTCGAGGATTTTGAGGCTCCTGAGGTATGTAAGGAGGCACATAAGATGAGCAGCAGAAGGAAGTATTGCTTGAGGCATCTTGGGGAATACAGGAAAACCCTTGGAGACAGTGTTAAGGAGCGGCAGATTTCCGGAGATAAATTCCTGTTCTGCTCATACCCTGGCTGCGTGAATCGAGCTCAATACAACATAGAAATTGAGCAGAAAGGGAGTGTTGTATTATGAATCTCCCAAACACCACTGACATGATCAAACTTATGAAATACTACAAAAAGGAGGCAGAACAGGCTAGGCTTGATGAATACACCCAGGAGGAGAAATCATGATTTACGTGCTGAGTTGCGGAGAACAAGGTAAAACGCACGGGAACG
>JAJYDZ010000153.1 GCA_021790415.1 Thermoplasmata archaeon
GGTAGTAATCTATCCCGGGAATTGTCATGAGGAGACGGACATCTTCGCTACTCTTCGCAATCTTTTTTATTTCATCATCGAATGGCTCTTTCTGTCTCACAAAGAATTCCAGCCTGTCCATCATAGTTTTAAGAAATTTCTAATAGAGCTGAGCAGCGTGTGCAGCACGCTGGTGGACAGCGAAGAGAAGAGGAGATCAGCCCGTTTGTACAACATCATGGGTCTATCAACGGCGAGCTCACTGATCTCCCCGTTCTTAAGAATTCCCCAGCATAGATAAGCTATGTGTTCTGCTCAAATCGGAGATACTGTTAAACTTCTAACGGTCTATTACCGCCATAGGAGATAGCTAAGTATTTTAATGTCGAAAACTTCTAAATAAGTGTGATTCGTCCTAAAACTTTGATTGTAACTTCAAAGTCCGATGAATGGGAAGCCATCAAATTATATATTAGGGTATTTGGTAAAGAATTTAAAACTAATTTCAAGGGAGGAGCATTACTTGGGGGACTTCCAGGGAAAAATAAGTGGCACTCAATTCTTCTGATTCCTCCCTTAGCTCACTATGGGCAGACCGAGGCCGCAGAACACCTTATGAAATGGGTAGGACAGGTTAAGTCAGTGAAAAATGTAATCCTTGTAGGTACTTCTGGCGGCATTCCTAATGTGGTGAACTTAGGAGATGTAGTATATTCGTCAAGAGTATTATTTCCTAGTCAAAGATGTGAAACTGCAAGAGTGAGTGTGACCGAAACTCCAGTTTCTGACTCTTTTCTCAGAATAGCGAGGACTCTAACTAACAAAGATGTGGATAAAGAATTGGAATGGATGGATCATCTAAAATCTTTTCTTACTTCAAGAGAAATTAAAAGGAATAATATTAAAGTGGGCTTTGAATTGCATTCCAAACTCAATTCTGGCATAATCGGTACCTCCTCTCATAAGATAACTGACAAGAATACAGCGAACTGCTGGAATAAAGAGCTAGGAGTAGTATGTATCGAGCAAGAAGCTGAAGGCGTTGGTAGGGTAGCTAGAACCAATAACAAAGAGTTTTTCGTTGTTCGTTCAGTGTCCGAGCTAATTTACGGCAACGCGACCAGTAAGATCAAAATCCCAGTTAAGATTAGCACATTAATCGCCGCCTCGGCGTGTGGCTTTTTGTTAAAACAAATTGACGGAGACCTGAGGTTGAATATACACAGCATTCCAAGTGCAAGGATATCTGAACTAATCAATGGAGACGAATGGATTAAAGGCGCTACTAACATGGACGAAGATATTCATTTCTCTTCATATTATGTAAGAATGTCAACCAAAAAGTACCTTCCACTTGAGTTTAAAGACTTTGGGTATGAATCGATTATAGCCCTTTACGAAAAATTTACCGAAAACTATTACATAAGGAAGAGTGAAGTAGAGAGCGTAAGTAATAAGTTGATTGAAAAAATGCTGAATGATGGAGACTGGTTTGAGGGCATCTTAAATAAAATAAGAGTAAAATGTGATGAACTCTTAAAAGTTTTTGCAGTTCAAGATTACATGGAAGAAAAAAGATTTGTGGACACTCTTGGACGACTTAGTGAGTCATCCATCAGTGATATATACAAGAAACACAACAAAGCCCATTTAGAACTTTACTCTTTGGCCAGAATACCAGAGACACTTGACCGGGGTATTGCTACGTTCACAAACTACCTAATGCTTTATTTACAGTCAAAGATAGACTCTAAAAATGAAAAAATTGATAAGAAGCACGCTTTCTTAATTTTAACAGAGCCAGAAGAGAGCACGATATTTGAGCACCTGGATATGGAACTAGACTCAATAACGGGAGTTGTCAAGAACAAGTTAGAAGAACAACAAGTCAGGTTAGATAATATGATTAATTTTCATTTGTATCTTCCTCAGAATACGAAAAATGAAATTGAGGAATATCATTCAAAAATAGCTTATCAAATATATCACGGTCTAGTGAATAAACAAATTGTTAGCTTAGAACAAGTATACGAAAGAATTAGAAAAAGGATTGAGGAGAATAGTGAAAGGAGAATTTCAAGACCTTCAAATGTAAATGAAATTGTATCAAGAAAAAAGGAAATCATTGAAAGATTAAATATAGACGAATCTCACAAAAGAATATTTGAATTCTATTGGCAAATTGGAATAGTCAAAGCATATAGAAAGTATGTACAACAAAGAAATTTTTACCTTTTAGATGGTGTGGTCGAAGAGATAAGCAAGAGGCTTGCCGTCAAAGAGTTCGTTATCAGAAATCTTAGTTACGACGAGGTGGAGAAACTTCTTCAGAACAAAAATAGACTCCTTGAGTATGAGGAGATTGCTAAATCTAGAAGTGTATTCTGTGCATTAATTATTGATGGAAATGATGAATCAATTAAAGGTGGTCGAGACTTCCTTTGGATTAAAGACAAGTTTATTAAATATAAAGGTGCATTCAAATTTGGTGGCACTTCACTTGTTTCAGTTGGGAGAGTAAAAGGAAAAGCCAAGATAATTAATAACCGAGCCGATCTTATCAAAAAGAGCCTATCAAAAAATGAGATTATGGTAAGCAATGAGATTGGTCCTGAACTATTCGAGGTCTTAAAAACATGCAAAGGAGTTGTGACGGACCAAGGTGGCGTCACTTCTCACATCTCCGCCATAATAAGGGGCTTACATATCCCTGCAATAGTTGGAGTAGAAGGGATTCTGGAGAAGGTTCACGATAATGACCTGATGGATCTTGATACTGAAAGTGGCGGAATAAAAGTGTTTTCAAGACCTGGCATAAGTTCATTAAGAATGGACACTGAGATAATGGAGGGAATCGAGGATCTATCAATAGCAGGAAGCAAGGCTTTTAATCTAGCCAAGGTAAAAAGGTCAGGGTATGACGTACCTGAGTTCTTTATTATACCCTTGGCTAGTTTTACAAATCAGGTTGTGTTAAGCTCTAAAGAAGATGCTGGAAGCGAGATTCAGTCCAATATTGAGGAAGACCTAATGGCATTGCTTGATCTTTTCAATTCTGAATTCTATTCTATAAGAAGTAGTTTCAGTGATGAAGATGTGAAGGACGGTCAAAACCCTGGAGCATACGTTACTTTAGTAGATGTTGAAAAAGCCGATGTTCCCGTAGTTTTGAGGGAGATTATAAATAATTATTGGAGCAAAGGAATTCCTACGGCTAACGGCTCAATTATTATTCAAGAGATGATTCTTGGAGATGTGTCAGGTATAACTTATACCTCTGATCCAGCAGGCGACCAAGAAGGGAATTCAAAAATGATAATTGAAGTTAATAGTGGAGGAAATGAAGAGATAACAAGTGGAAGTAGTATTCCAGTGCGATATTCCTTTGACAAAAGGAGTGAAAGTCTTGACGTGTTACCTTCCTTTAATAAAAACCAAGGCGACATAGATTATCTGGATATTTTTATAAGGTCTCCCTCAATATTAAAGACTTTCACCGATTTGGCGAGCCTTTTCAATAAACCATTAGATATAGAATGGACACTGAAGGATGGGAAGACATTTATATTGCAAGCAAGACCGATAGTGTCTGTAAATCGTTCCAGAACTCCCTCTGGAATACAATTTGTCCCAAAAAGTACTGCTTCTATATATGCTTACTATAGAATACCTACACACCTCAGACGTCATATGCTAATGAGTGCAGCCCTTGCCAATTTGATCTTAGACAACTGGTCTGGGTCACAAATAAACAGAGCTTTGGTGACGAAGGTTTTACTAACTCATGATTTGGGCAACATAGTAAAAGATCCCGCCTCGAGGTTTGGTTCCAGTTATTCCACAAACACAAACTACTGGAGTGCTGTTAGAAAATCTATGATCAGGAGGTATGGAAAGGACGATCACGATGTTACTATCAAAATTGTGAGAGATGAACTGAAACTAGGAGATGAAGTTATCCAACTTTTGGGGAATAAGAACTTCATCAAGAATGAAGAAACATTTCGAAACAAAGACTATGTTGTAAAATTAGCAGCTTATTGCGATCAGAAGATAGGTCCACTTGGTGTGATGGACCTGTCTGAGAGACTCGAAGAAGCAAAGGTACGCTATTCAGGGATAAAGGATGCAAGTGTTAGCTCGGATTGGTTTGAGGAATTAAAGGGATACGGGTTAGCAATAGAAAAACAGTTACAAGAATTTTGTTCACAGGATCTGACAAAAATAACAAATGGTGACTTAGACCTCTATCTAAAACAATTGAAAAGATATAGATTTGATTAGTCGAAGTCAATTTCAACTCATAGCAAATTCCTTGGGCCAGTGTTTCTCTAGTACAGAAAGTGCATCGGAACGATCAAATGCATCACGGAATTTGCTGTATCTCTGATACAACTTGTCTGAGGCGTCTTTATCATCTATTTCTACCATTACAAAACTGCCATCCGCTTTCTTAGTTTCTGTCAGCAGGAGAATTAGAGAATCATCTGAGATAACAAAAGAAAAAGAAGTAAAATAACCCTCTGGAACGGAAAATACTTGCGTTCCAGAAATATTCAGATACCTTTTAATCTCGCCTATAACCTCTCCCCTCTCGCTTTCAGATTTTTCAACCAGAGAGTTCAGGAAATGGTTATCATAAACTGAGAAAGCAACCCAGACCTTTACAAAGGTGCTATTTGAAGTGAGTAATTCTTGAAGCTCTCTCTTCAATTCTCTTTCTTCGGCCTCTCCCGGCGAACGCGGCTGGAAAAATATAACGGGTGTTCCCTGGACTATGAGCAGTCTGTGGCGTGCACTTTTGATGTACTCTAGCATATTTTGTTGAATCTCCCTTCTGGTGAGTCCATCAAAAATAAGGACGTTGTGAAGTTTTATTTTATCCTTTATTTCGGTAAGACTCTGTCCATATTCTCCCAAGACTCCCAAAACCACAACGATAAAACCAAATTCGGTTGTAACGGCGATGTCCACTAATGATTTTGTAAAATAGAACTCAATACCCGCCGCAACTACTGTCACTGCTAATGCAGTAATTATAGCAATTCTAAATTTAATCGCATTAACGGACTCTATTACTGGGCTGCCTGTCACCGTTATCAATCGTTAGCCACTTAATAATTATTGCTGAACGTTTACCAGCTTTCATGTTTCTTGCTAGAAATGAATTTTGAAGAATTCTAGATCGGCTACAAGAAACATTACGTTCCGTGTTCCCTTTTCTCAACTAGTTCTCCCAACTCCACTAGTTATCTCCCCTTTCTTGAATTCCTTTAAATATACGCTATAGGTTTCAAGTTTTCTTATCAAGGGGCCTTGCGATTTATACATAGCGTCATAATTTATTTCGTATATCTTAAATACGACTATGCAGTATCTTGATTATGAGGAAGCTAACAATTTCAGACGACAAGAAGAGGGAAATAGTGGAAGAGATAAGACGCAGCGACGAATCAAAGTACGATCACAGGCTGCACGGA
>JAJYDZ010000154.1 GCA_021790415.1 Thermoplasmata archaeon
AGAGCAGGGACTTTGAGGATTTCATAGCCAACCTGAGGGAGAAATTCAGAAAAACGGAAGAGTCGATACTGCTATGAATAAATGGCTCTTCCGAGAATATTGTGGGTCGAATAATAATGCACCAAAATCAATGACGCAATCCAAAATATTACTGATCTCTGGAACTCGATGAAGCTTTGATCATTCCTCTTTACCGGGCATTCTAAGATAACTGAAGTTAGGGGAAGTAGCCTTCTATGGCAAATAAGCAAAGTCCTCGTTTTCGTGCTGATAAATGAAAAATCAATGGAACAGTAATCCGAGGAATCTCATCGTCATTAGGGAGACTTTCCCAATCAGGAACATTGAATTAACAGAAAGGTGAAACTATTGGGTGATCCAGGGAAACTTTACTCTAGCCACAGAAGGTCATTACATTTATTCATGCCACAATATTGTCTGTAGAACCACTTGTATTTACCATTCTTTGAGGGTAATAGGTCGAACGAAGTGCAGTCAGTCTAAATTACAACCTCCCGGGTCAAGTTGATTGCCGACTACATCTATTTCTCTCACGATATCACCGCCATGATACTGTGTTCAAAATAACTTTTTCATGACCTCTATATCTCTTCAAAAATTACTTGTCGCTTTTACATCATCCTTTCGTTATTGCGTATTTGTAGAAAATGATTTGAATGAAAGATGGACCACAAAGATAGCTTTCGTTTATTCCAATTGCAATGTTTCTCTTCGATAACCAAACCTCTCCAATAGTTCATAAGCTTTTACAACTATATTACTTGAACTAAGATTTAACATCAACCACAATCCACCCTTGATTGCTTTTCCCCCAGGTAGAGCCCTCCCATCCTTATTCCTATTTTCCTTGTTGACAAGGTACCTCTTATACCCAGCCTCTATTGGAACTGTATTCCTGCTAAGTTTCCCCTTTTCTACAAGCCATTCCGCTACGTTTATGAGGATCTGGTTCTGCGCAAGTATTTTGTATTCTTTACCTTCGAGTCTCATTTTAGTATAATACTTCGCTCCATATCCTCCGTTTTCCGTCCCATTGTTTTCAGGGTATTGTGCCAAAGATTCTTGAGATAGGAGTGCACTCGCTTTCTCCTTCAAGAATTCTTGGACCTCATCAAAATCATATCGAAGATTTGGAAATTTGGAACCTAACTCCTTCTTGAAGTGATCCGATAGGACTTTTGAGAACGTATCTGGATCCTCAATAAGTTCATCCCATAGCATATTGAGGTTATCACTTTTCTTTGCAAGTTCCTCTATAAGCAGTACATTGTTCGGAGAAACACTTGTAAGATTTCTTATCACTCTCTCCGGTGGATCTGTCTCTATGTTGGCTTTCCATATGACTCTATCTACATAAGGTTTGAATTCCTCGTAGGACTTGAACAGAACAAATTCGGCACCGTTCGTAATAAAACCGTATCTGGACCCAACATCACTTGAATACCTCGCCAATTGCTTGATGTGGGACATGGGTTGTTCGGCAAGTTTCTTCGCCTCTATCAATATGATCTTTTTTCCATCTTTCAAAAGGGCATAATCTGGAAATCCATCTTCTCCGGTATTGTCTTCAGGTATTACTTGATCTGGATTTTCTATGTCCCAACCTAACTCTCTGAGTACGGGGTCAATTATATGCTGTCTAACAGCTGCTTCATTTCTCTCATATAACTCTCTATGGCTCTCGATTTTTACCTTTAGATTGTTAATAAACTGCTTATCAAAGGACAAAGCAACCACTCAACATTAGTTGATAGATCAATGTTAAGCAATCCCATAAAGTTTTGCACATAAAACAAAGTCATTCATGTTAAATTCATCAAGTGACCTAGGATCTTCGTCCATCATTTCATTTCTGGAATTCATAACCGTCGATCAGACGACATTTCCAAAAACTATGTTTCGCTTATTCAATTGAAAGAATTATCTCAAGGGGTTTGTAGTGTTGTATTAATGTAGTTCAAGTTGATTAATGACAAGTTCATCGGGTACGTAAGTTTGAATAATTATAAAGCAACTGTTTTGGTAAACAACCCATATCTACAAAAGGAAGTAATTGACGATCAAAATAAAAGAAATGGTAGGTTTCAGCTAGACCATCGTATGTTTAGCAACAAATTATGCCAGGAAATTGAGACTAAGCGTTTCAGGACTTATTCAGTGGATTGAATTCGGGTTTCTCATTTCTTGGAACAACATATACTTTCTTATTCATCTCCTCTATGAAGGTCGAAGCTTTATCGCTCTAAATTAGTAAAATTTCTCATGACCGATTCATTTACAGCCTTTTGGATTTGGTTCCATGAGATATTAATATACGGGGTAAGAACCCGCTTACTTCACAACTGTATCCTTCATCCAAGAAATACCATGCATACGTTAACTTACCTCCTCACATCAGGATTATTTCATGGAATGTCAGGGCCAAAAACTCTCTTCATCCTTATTTCCGAAATACAATCGTTGTTTGATTCCTTTCTCTGAAAATGCTTTTACGCAATTCATCATCCATTTATCTCCACAGCTGAATGGAAATGGTAGATGGAATATCACATTATCTTATCACCGGGATGGTGGATTATTCTTGCCGCAGAACCCTTTTTGTTATTCATTACTTCCTCAGTGCTTCTCTCCGCAATTCCAACGGCAATGTAACGATTCTTAGTGTCTCTTATGAACACCATTGAATCTTTCTGTATATTATGATCCATGGCAACTATTCCCTGGGCGAATACACTGGCACCGTTCATTACATGAGGAACAGCTCCATCGTCCACCGTTATGGAATAATTCTCCGGTTTTGTCTCGTTGAGAAGAAAGAGTGTGGGAATGATGGTTTCACCCTTAATGTAAATGTAAGGCTTTGAGTTGACATAATACAGTTTCTCATCCCTGTGTTCGTCTATCTCAATCTTATCCCATGAAGTTGCGTCTATATTTATTTTCCCGCACAGCTGGACAAGGTTTTTTCCCTCTTTTCTTGAAATAAAGTGTCTGGCCATAATATCACGGAATATATTTCCTCAGTTCAGGTACCTTGTCAGCGAGCTTTTTACCCTTTGAATCAATTACAGGAATCAGGATTTCGGCAATTATATGCCCAAGATCCTTCTCATTCTGGGTGAACATCCATTCACGATTTGCAGTCTCCTGAAATATTGCCAGGAATGCATAGAAAACCGCCTTGGAAACCGGGCCTGAAAATGTCATTTTTTCAGCATCTCTGATGGCCGCCTGTCTCCCGGATTTGAACGTTGCCTTGAGAAAATCAATCATAAATGCAGATTCCTGAGACCATGGATCAATGTTGATCCTCTCCTCAACCTCCCTGCTGTCTCCCATCTTTCTCAGTGATTCAATCTGTTCCACAGGACTCCCCTTCAGGGATTTCAACTGATTTTTTTCAATATCCGGAAAACTTGCCTTCAGTATTTCATTCCCCTGACTGTCCCAGAGGACCTCCAGCAGTTTTCTTGCGGTAGGATTGTCCAGGTATATCCCCTTTCCATAATTCCTGACAGCATCGGCAACTACCTGTTTTTCAAGGGGAAGATCGTCAAAGGATGATACAAAAGATTCAGCGTCCGTGAACAGCTCCTCACCCTTGACAAAATACCCTTTAGAAACAGATTTACGTACCCTCATGTCTTTCATTTCATGGACAAAGTGTCTGTCATCAACCATGCCTGAAAAATATCTTGACGTGTCCGGGAACTCGTTTGAATATCCTGCCAGGAAATCCGATGATATTGAAAAGTCCGCAGATATATCCCTAACAAGAACGTGCTTCAGGATAGACCCCATTGTATGATGTTTTGAGTCTTCATGGACCTCTATCACTGTGGTTCCAAGATTAACTATGTTTATGGATGCGCCATCATTTCCAATGACAATGGTTTCACCATCCTCCTGGAACGGTATCTGTTCTTCGGACAGTACATCTTCAAAAAACTCCTTTCCCGGGCTTGTTCCCTTGCAGGATGCCAGATAGAAATTCCTGGAGGAGTATATCCTGACATTTTTTGCCTTAACCAGGGAACTGAATGCGAGCATACGCCATTTCCTGTCATCAAAATGCTGGATTCCAGCCATAACGGCCTCATCAGTGTTTCCCCTCTTTGCATATTCAACCGAACCGTATGGAGTCTTGAGCATTCCCAGAAGAGGTGCGCTGTTGGATTCAAAAATCTTGTATGTTTCACTGATTCCACTTAAAAACTGATCACTTGACCTTGAAAAACCATCCATCTGATCGGTAGATCTTTTGCCAAGTTTCTTCGAATAAGACGAGAATGGACAGAATAAACCACTGTCCAGGCACTCTGGAAGTACCTGGGACGGATCCTTAAAGAAAAGATCAAGGTGCTTCAGGAATTCCTCCTGTCTTTCCTTTGAATGAGCTTTCAGTCTCATGATATTACTGTTTCTTTTCCAGCATTCTTATAGCTTCTGCCCTCACAGTGACAGGTATTGGAACCATTGATTCCACGAGCTGCACTGTAACCTCTTCCTTCGGCGTGTCTATGGACATGATCTTTGCCTTCTCGCCCTTGAAGGGTCCGTCAATAAGCTCCACAAATGCACCAAGTTCAAGGCCGCTCACAACTGACTTGGGTTTCAGGTAATGCGCTATCTCTTCAAGGTCAATGGCGCCATCCACCATTCCCTTGTACCCCCTTATTCCCTTTGATATGAAGGAGACCCTGTCCGGATGCATGGTCTCCGCAAAAATATACCCCTTGACTTCAAATGGCGACATTATGGCGAGAACCTCATTGGACGCTTCCCTGTTTATTGCAGACCTCTCCTCCTTGTCTCTTTCACTTTTTCTCTCCAGGTCACGTGCCACTGCATATTCATTTCCCACTGTTGTCTTTATTGCTACTATTGTGGGTACAAGCTTCAGAACTATGCTCCTGTTGAAGCTGTTAATTCCATCCTCTGATCCTATGGAAATGGAAATAGTTACCTGATCTCCCATGTAACCCCCCTTTGGCGTTACAATGGTCAGGATACCCTGCCTCACGCCTCTTGGTTCTATATCCATGTCCTCCTCCAGTGGGTGGTTGTCCTTTGGAGAGAGAGCAACTGACTTGGTCTTCAGTAATGGTGATTCAATAAACCATTCAATGAGATCATCCTTCTGGTTGAAAACTGCTGAAATCCTTATATTGAATTTCCTCTTTGTCGACTGTATATTCCTGATCGTCAGCGGCATCTCCAGAGAAAAGCCGCAACCTACATCTCTGTCCCTGGGATCGAAAGTGATCCACTCATATTCGCTTTTAACATTTTCCATTTTGAACACCTATGGTATATGGAAGAAAACTCCCATCATAAGATATATAAAGAAACCCAGTAACCCAAGAAGAGTGATACCCACTCCTGTTATGAGCAGGACCTTGATATATTCATC
>JAJYDZ010000155.1:0-1486 GCA_021790415.1 Thermoplasmata archaeon
CTTGAAATTCATTCCTTCACTTCCATCAATTCAAATATTCTGTTTACCAGATTCTTCACGTTTTCCACTATGGTTATGCATCCCATGCCTTTTCCGGGAATGCCGTAAACGACCAGTGAATTCAACGGGGCATAAAAGATTATTGGTAAGACTGCCAGATCCTCTTCACCAATCACTCTAATGAATGTTCTCTTGGAACTTTTTATTGCGGATTCAACTGCACAGATAAGATCAGATGTTATGACACCTGGTGGATTATTAACCGAAATAGAACCTTTAACATCAGTGTAATTTTCTTCACCTCTCTGAGTTTTAAGATCAAAAATCTCAATTTTGGGTCTGATTTCATTATCCTCAAGAAATTTAGTCGTATAATCTCCTACAGAATAAAGTGTGGAGCTGTCATGTTTTCTGATCTCCTCGAGGCCACACAGGGGGCCATTGTTCTGAGTTATAAGGGATTTTGACTGCTCAGTAAGTGAATATGTTTTATCTGACCTTAAGAGCATAAGATCCTTCTTTAGGATTACTTGCTATTTTACTGATTGTAGAATGTTCCAGATTATCGAAAACCATGAAACCATACCAGTCGGGAGAAAGATCTCTGTCTCCATGTTCGGGGCAGGGTTTGTCATAGCAGATTCTTTTGCACTTCCTGCATGCTAAAATTTTTTTCTTTGCAGATGACTTGCTCACAGTTCCTCACCATAATCATGTTCTTCTCCAAGGGCCTCTTCTTCCTGGGTCTCTTCATCAACAGGTTTAGGATTGGCCTCAACCGTCTCATGGACAAATTCCACATCACTGCCTGATTTTGAAGACTTTTTCTTTGCAGGTTTGTATTTAGAAGGTTTGTGAATGACTGGTGTTTCTTTTTCTAAATTTCCTGAGTCCTGTTTTACAGGAGATCCTATCCATTCAAGTTTTCCAAGACCGGGTTGTTTCATTGTAAAGCCTATTCTCCTATCTTTTGGTGAAGAAGAAGAAATGCTCATCATAACTATTCTAACCCTTACTTTGTCACCAACTTTCAGTTCCTTTTTTGTATCCTTTCCAGAAAGAGTTCTGTTTGCTTCGTTTATTTCTATCCTGTCATCCATAATCTGTCCAATATGAAGCAATCCCTCAAATGAACCGAATCTGATAAAAGCTCCAATTTTAGATACGATGGAGACAACAACTCCTTCTACAATTTCATTAACCTTAGGGACAAATGCAAGGGCCCTGTAGGAAATTTTCTGATAAACGCCGCCATCTCCGTGCACCATTATTCCATCTCCATTCTTCTTTATGCCTAAAATTGAAATAACGTAACACTTCTGGTTTTCGTTTTTTGAAGGTTGAACTGGAATATAGTCAACCATCGTTCCCTGAAGTTCTCTCCTCGTAACTTCCTCCACAACCAGGTCATAATCATCTCCAAGCATAGTTGGGGGAACTCTTGCTAAATATTCATCCTCAATAATTGCGTACAAACATTCTCACC
>JAJYDZ010000155.1:1496-5417 GCA_021790415.1 Thermoplasmata archaeon
TTGGAATGTTTCTGTATGTTTCATACGTTAATAAATTTGATGCTGATGCCTAAAATGTTTTGAGGGACCCTCAGTTCCCCAATCAATTGTTTTTTGTTGCCGAAATATTTCTTGCAGTATATAATGAAGTACCTGCAGATAAGCCAATCATAAGCAGAAGCAGGGAAAAAGCTGAAGAAATATCAACTGTTGAAATTGATGTAGTTCCAAATCCAAACAGGTAATTCCATCCAACGTTAGATAATGTATTGTAATACTGGGAAACTGGAAGTCCTGCAACAGCATCTGAAATCATCAAAATTCCCAGTAGAAGATTTCCTGTGAACATGCCAATGAAAGCCACTTTTTTCAGACTATTCATGAAATATGCCATGATAAATGCGATTATCATTAAGATTACATAAACTAATAGGCCTAACCAATGATAATATGCAGCGATTTTTAATAAAGGATCATATGTCAGAAGATAGATTGATGATCCAATTGCTAAGACAGTTGAACCCATGTTAAGGCGCCTTGAGAAATCTCCCCCCATCATGGAAGTGACTCCAAGGAAGATGAAGAACAGTAAAATTACAACACCTCCTGCCATATAAGGAACGTAATTTGTTGAAACAGAGGAAGGAGGCGGTGGAGATGGAGGAGGAGTTGGGGAAGAAGTCCCGGATGTCCCCTTTACTACAGTAACGTTCAATGTAACGGTATTAGTTGAGGGATCATCACCGGTTGCCTTGAAACTTATAGTATAATTTCCTACGGTGCTTGACGATGTTGGAGTTATGGTTGCAACACCGTTAAAAGTTGGATCTATACCACCAGACGATAATGAAACTGAAATGTTTGAAGGTCCGCTGCTAACCATGCTTGTACCCCAGGTTGTTCCCGAAGTCAATTTTACGGTATATGATACATGATAACTCGTATTCAATGCTACTTTTATGGAAGTTGTATTTAATGATACCTGAGAGGTACCATAAGTAGTACCAGGTAATGCTTCATGAATATTGTTCTGATTCAGATTTTGTGGCTGTACTGAAGTGAATGAAATTCCAAAAATTATTAATAACGTCATTATCAATATTACACTTTTAATCATTGTTATATAGTGTGTTTTTAATACATATAATTTACTAATATTCTATGTTATAAACAATTCATATTAAAATATAATAAATACTAAATCAATGAAAAGTATGATTTAATATTAGATAAAATCTAATAAAATGCTTAGGATAACCCTATAACAATGAGACAGATCGATGGTGATTTCTCCAGCATATTAACGTATTATGCGCGCATGCTATCAATTCAGGAAAGAAGAATTTTTGATGTCCATGAATTTAAATTCGAATATATATCTCATCACTCCTTGGTGGACGCTGATTCTGGGAAGTACTTAGAAATGACTGATTTTCCAACGATAAACGCAATAGATAGGGTATCCATGATCAAATTTTCAATCTCAAAGGGAGAACAATCAAACAGGGTTCAAATATCGTGGAACAGTTTTGTCATTGATTCTGATGATGATCAATACATTAAAGATTTAATTGAAATGATCGATAGTTCTACTTTTCGTTTTTTCTGAAAATTTCAAAATAATAAACTTATTTTAGCTGATAGCATTAATCCACTATGGCTCAGGTAAAACTGAAGGGAAAAATGGATACTTTTTTTAAATTGAGAACTGTTGTTTCACTTTCTTTGATTACTACTTTTTTTCTAACAATTTTACCAAGTTTAATTATCTTTCAGAACACGTTCAATACTGCTCCTCAATCTACTGCAGTAGCAAATAATATTGCAATTTTTTATTCAAACCCTGGAATTCTTAATTTCTATGGAACCATTATGGGGCTGCTCATGGCAGCATATACGGTGCTTATATCCATGATACCTGTCTTTCATCCAGAGAGCCTCAAGCAACCAATTTTTGGCCAGATTAACAGGTTGTTTGTTTTCACTATTTTCATTGGACTTTTTTCAATGCTTTTCAATTTTGTGACTTCCATTATTAACTCTAACCAGTTTATCTCTCATTATCTTATTTCAATTGAAGTGTTCCTCTTTATATCTTTAATACTGGGACTCATGTTTGCTGTCTTCTCACTTTCTGATATGTTTAATATACTCAGGGGTAGGAAGATATCAAGAACACAGCCGACTGAGAAGAAATCAAGACAGGTTGAAGAATATTCTAAACAGTGAGACTTATGACGCTTCAATTTTTTATTGTAAAAATTGCATGGATTATAACTCTATTCATTTTACTTATTCTTTCAATTCTGCGATTTGTGCTCATTTCCTGGTGGGAAAAAAGGGAGGAATATTTCTATTCTGAGTATAATCCTACAATCGTTTTAATTATACCCTGCAAGGGCATAGATCTCTATATGGAAAGAAATCTGGCCTCCATTAAGAATCAGAACTATAATAAACTGACCACCATAGCAGTAGTCGACAGTGAGGATGATCCTGCAGTTGAGCTTCTCAAAAAACTCAAAATAAATTACATCATTAGCGATCAACATTACAAAGGAAGCGGTAAAGTACGGGCCATAAGTACTGCAATTCAGAAATATTCTAATAAGGAAGTGTTTGTAATGGCAGACTCGGATACGGAACTTCCAACTGACTGGGTTAGATATCTTGTAAATCCATTAATGGACAAAGCGATTGGCGTTGCTACAACCTATCCAATTTATGAACCCATTGAAAAATCAAATATATGGAGTATAATTAAAAAGGTTTGGGGGTTCTTAGGCATAAATATGATGGAATTTTATCCATCAAGATTTGCCTGGGGTGGTTCTATGGCTATCCGAAATGATCTTCTGGACGATGAAAATTTTAATTACTTTTCCTCTACGGTTTCAGATGACGCAGCGATTACAAAAATTTGCAAAGAAAAAAAACTAAGTATTTATTATTCAAAAAAAGCAACTCCAGTGATACACGTGAATGAAACTCGGGAAAGTTTCAATGAATGGGCCACAAGGCAGATGGCCATAAGTATTTCCCATTCAAAACACGTATTTACTTCTGGAATTATTATGTATTTCTCAATTATCGTATACTTCATAGCGCTAATTCCTCTTTCACTGTTTGAATGGAATTATTTCCTGCTTGGTTACATTCCGTTTATCTTTCCTATGATAATTAATGCAAGAAGAACCAAGAATCATAAATTTGCTATTTTTTTGCTATCTTTCATAATGCCCGTATTTTTCCTCTACAACCTGATTTCTGGAAAGAAGAAAACACACATTGAATGGAGAGGGAATAGATATCATCTTCAAAAGTGAAATTGTATAATCCTCAATGATTTGTCATTTTATTGTGATAAAGTTTAATATTTAATAAGCATACTTTATTATGGCTTCTCTCAAGCTTTATTACAAACTAGGTATAATCGGATCGCTATTAGTCATAATAATTGGAGTAATAGTAATACTTTTAAACCAACTGACCAGCTATATATCAATTTTCGGCACTGTTTCAGCGGGGCAGGAGATAACCTCTAACATCATCTTTGGTGTTATTGCACTTCTTGGAACAGAGTTTAGCAGAAGAAAAAAAGACGTTGGTATTACCGCCATGACAACAATATCCATAGCAGGTATTATCGCTTACCCGGGTATTTTTGACATTGGATATATCATAGTCCTTGTTGCAGTATTGCTTTTCTTTTTTGGAGGAAATAAAAAATCCTCTGAGTAAACAAATTTAACGTGATTTTTTAACATTTTTAACATCATATAAATATTTCTTGAATGTTCTTCAACCGAATTGCCATTCATGATGTGAAAATATTAATATTTAATTAACTATACAACTTCATGGCATACGATGCAGAAATTAGTCGAAGGAAACCGTCCCTTTTTGTGTTTCTCATAGATCAGTCGAGATCCATGAGCAGGA
>JAJYDZ010000156.1 GCA_021790415.1 Thermoplasmata archaeon
TGAAGTTCCTTACAAAAACAGGAATGATATGATTGTTTCAAGTTCCCTTTCATTGATTTTCGGTTTTGTTGCTGCCATGATTTTTTATATTGCAGGCATTGAAGACATTTCCTATGCAATACCTGTGATAACCTCTGTTAATATCCCGGCTCACACCATATCTTCTCCTTTGCTTTTCCAGTTTATCATATTAAGATACCTTCCAATTCAGGGGAATCTGGATCCTCTGGCGTATGCAGGTTGGGTAGGTATGATCTTTACTTCTTTCAACGCCTTCCCCATAGGATTTTTGGATGGGGGTGTTATAATGGCAATTAATAACCAGAAACTGAAGAGGGATATCTCCTATATCTCTCTCTTTGCAATGGTTGCTTTTTCATTGACCTTTCCCTCATGGCTCATTCTTCCTGTGTTTATCCTCCTCATGGGTGTCAATGCACCTATGTCACTTAATCATCTTCAGGCAATTCGAACTCATTCAAAGGCGCTGGCAGTTTCAGTTATATTTATCCTGTTCATAGGTATAGTTCCATATCCATTTCATACCACGCAGAGCTCCTTCACCATGAATGTTCCGGATAATTCTGGTTTAATCATTAACAACACATCTGCCATGGTAATGGGAGGCTCAGCTACATTCTCCTTCGTGGTTAAGAACAGCGGACCCACACCAATAGAACCTGCATTTTCAATTTCCCCAAGCACTCCATTCAATGTAACCGGTTATGAAACAACACTATCGCCGGGAGCGCAGGAGCTCTTTTCTATAACTATAGATTCTGCATCTGTTAATAACCTTGGAATAAACAATTATCAGGTGTCTGTGACTACAGGTCAGTTCACGCGTTCAACATCCATTGAAATATACAAATTAGCGCTTTCTAAGACCATGGATTTCAATTCAGCAAATCCTTACATTTCAAAAACAAAAGGAAACAGCTCCGCAAATCTCACGTTCTATTCCATAAATAATCAAAGCATTGCCATATACCTCATTGGTCCTGGAAATATGTCATATATGGCAAGTGTTCACGGAAGTAAGGCAAAGGAGACAGGAACTTATCTTTTAACCGTAAGCGGAACAGAAATAACGGGGGGAAGTACAGAAAACGTTATCATAACCCCTCTTAAATGGTCCGGTCCATTTCAGGTCATAGCAGTGAATCAGACATGGTCTGGAGCAGTAGCTTTTGTAGAACCAGGGAGTTGAATCTGAATTATAGAATAAATATCTATTTTTGGTTGAAAATCAAAAGCAATTGTGATAATTTTAGTTGAAATGCATATGAGGCTCATGCTTTAATATTGAACTAAAATATTCTTGCCTATGCTATTCGGGTTTGTCATTAATCCTTATGCGGGTGTTGGATTAAATTATAGAATGAAAGGCTCAGATTCAATAAAAGGTGTTTCCATAACTACAGCATATTCTATTAACAGAGCCCGTGCATTCCTTCTCGATTTAGAGGAAGGAATGAAATTTTATGTACCATCTGGTGAAATGGGGGAGAATGCAATAAGGGAAACTGGTAAAATGTCTTATGAAGTTATAACAAAACCGCATGCGCCCTTTACACCTGATGATACCATTGAATTTGTGAAACAAGCATCTGAAAAATGTGATCTCATTATATTTGTAGGCGGAGATGGGACAGCCAGAGATGTTGTAAAGGGAAATGTTGTAGACAAACCCATAATAGGAATCCCTGCAGGAATGAAGATGTATAGTTCCGTCTTTGCTTCAACACCTGAGGCAGCTGCATCTATAATTAACAGGATCCACAGAACTGGCAATATGAAACTCCAGAAAGGGGAGGTAATCGATCTTAATGAAGAGCTTTTCCAGAAGGGAACACTGGATGTAAAGAAGTATGCAGAGGTCTCCATACCTCTTGCCGATGAGGTTGTGAGAGATCCAAAAAATATCTATTCTTCCCAGGATGTTGATATGATAGTAGAATATATTCTGGATAACATGGATGATTCTTACTATATTGTGGGAACGGGAACAACATGCAAGATGATTCTTCAAAAACTTGGATTTTTCACAAATCCGCTGGGTGTTGATCTTATTAAAGACAAGAAACTCATTGCTTCTGATATTTACATGGATGATATAAAAAAATATTATGCAGGTGGCAGAATTAAGCTGATTCTCACTCCAACAGGAGGGCAGGGATACATTCTTGGAAGGGGAAACAGACAGATTACCATGGATATCCTTAAACTCATAAAAAAAGAAGATATCATTGTAATGGCATCGCAGGAAAAGGTGAACGATCTGAAGGCTTTACGGGTGGATATGGACGGCTTTTCCCAATATTTTCAATCAAAATATATCCGTGTGGTTATAGGATATTCAGACTTCAGGATTATGAAGCTCTCCTCCTCATAGTGGGAGAGAAAAACGTTAAACCTTTGATTTATTACTTGTACATTGGCTGAACGACGAAAGAGAACCTTTGCAGACTTGAGCAAGTACATCAAAAAATCTCCAAATCCCGCTTGGGTTATGCTTGCAGTAGCCCTTGGGTTTCTTGGCGTTTATCTATATACTATGAATATTTACCTTGCAACGCTCATCGTTATTATTCCATATTCTCTCAATTTAATTCTTGATCAGATAACTTTCAAATCGACGCAGACGATATTTCCATTGAGGAGAAACATCACATCGGTTGCCATTACAATGTGGTTCTACATATTATTCTCCGGTATTCTTATCATCATTTTCCCATGGCTAAAGTTTCAGGCCATCCCTCTGGGCATTAGTTTTACAGCGTTTTTCAGATATCTTGTCTTATATATCTATTTTTCAAAAAAGCCCTATGTGAACATTTTCACATCGCTCTATTTTTCCCTATGTCTTATTCCCACTTTCATCTATTTGGGTCTCTTTGGACCCATTATTGAAATAGTATTCTTTTCTCTTTTTTCAGCAATTCTTGCAGCATTTTTTGTGGAAAAATCAACAAAAAAGTTCAAGGAACGATACGGCGAGGAACCTACAGACCTAGTAAAATTCTTTCTTCTGCATGGGTTTGACAGAAAGTACAACGAAATAGGGGAAAGATTTTTCAAGAAAATGTACAACCAAAATAAAACTGTACCTGTGAAGACCATTGCGCTTCGTGATAAATCGGGTAGCCTGAAGACAGTTCTGGTCTTCCCATATATCCACCCGGGTCCTTTTGGTACAGTTGGTTCCAGCGATCTACCAATCAGACTTCAGAGAAGGTTAAACGATCTGAAATGTGATCTGATGGTATTTCATACAACAACCACCAATGATAACAACTGCTCTGGAGAGGAAGATATAGTATCAATAACCGATGGAATCAAAAGGGCCATGTCATCAGGGACAAATGCTGAATTTATGGCCAGAATAAAAAGGGTCAACGCATCCAAGTATGCCATTTCCATATTCCGATTCGGCAATTATGGATTTGGAGCTATCCTTCCTGAGCGTGATCCCTTTGATGATGTTTCCCTACCTGAAGGAAAGAGGATAATGGAAGCAGTCATGGACTCAGGGGCTAGTGATTTCGCCGTTATAGATGCACAGAGTAACTATACTCCAGGGGTTCTGGAACTCATGGACTGTTCACCACTGATCAGACCATTCCAAAGGGAATTTGAGCGAATGGAGACAAAATATCCAATAATGGCCGGTTATGCAAGAGGCAGTTACAACACAAAATCACTGGGAGAAATGGGCATTCAGGTTCTCACTTTCAGCATAGACTCTGTCATAAATGCAACAATACTAACAGATTCAAACAACATTACTGCAGACCTGATGATGAAGATTAGGGAAAATTTGAAAGATATATGCAAAATGGTTGAAATTTACACAACAGATAATCATGTTGTCAATGGAAGCACGCTTGATATGAATCCTCTTGGGGAAAAAGACGATAATGTGAAGCTTGTTGAAAAAATCAGAAATATTACAGAGTTGAGCATTGCATCCATCTCAGAATGCACTTCTGAAATGGGTAGTGCAGATGTAAACGTTAAAATGGGTTCAGAGGAGAGTTATCAGGAACTCTTGGATACAGTTTTCTCATCAGTGAGAGTTTCCAAAAGACTTGCCGGATTAATTATTCCAGCAGCATTCTTTATACCTCTAATAATAACCTATCTAGTTTACCTTGTTTTCTTTTAGGATCTGTTAATTCCAGATCTGAGGATCAAATCATAAACAGCTAAGGCAGATACGCACGTGATCACAGGCACCGCCCTAATAGCTATGCATGGAT
Source organism: Thermoplasmata archaeon (assembly GCA_021790415.1). The sequence goes on from JAJYDZ010000156.1 coordinate 4,263, forward strand.
CATGTCTTCCTTTCACAGTAATCTGTTCATTTTCCATTGTTTCGAGATTTACAGTATTCTGGCTTTCCCTAATGGATGAGGTTGGTTTCATTGCAACCCGAAACTCTATGGGCATCCCGTTGGTTATTCCACCGAGGATTCCACCATTATGGTTCTCTCTGGTTCTTATCTTTCCTTCTTCCATGTAAAATTCATCTCTGGAATCGGTCCCTTTAAGTTTGGTGAATCCAAAGCCAGAACCAAATTCAATTCCCTTCAATCCCGGGATTGAAAACATAAGATGTGATATAACACTCTCAAAGGAATCGAAAAAAGGTTCTCCCAATCCGGGGGGGCAGTTTTTTATGATTGTTTTTATTGAGGCTCCAGTGCTGTCACCATTTTTGATGAGGTCCATGATCAGGGAAGATGCCCTATTATTTGCATCTAAATCAGGCATTCTTGTCTCATGTGAATAAATATCATTTTCCGTTATCTTCTTTTCACTCTCTATTGAAATATCTCCCATAGTGTCAATATAAGATAATATGTTAATTCCCCTCATTTTCAGGGCACTAAGAATAATAGCACCTGCACCTACCAGACAAGCGGTCATTCTTCCTGATAAAAATCCACCACCTTGAAAATTCCTGAATCTTCCATATTTGTAGTAAAGTGAAATGTCTCCATGGCCTGGCCTTGGTCTATCCCTCAATTCAGAATACGTCTTTGAAATAACATCCATATTTTTGATAATGCCGGTGATTGCACCGCCATCGCTAAAACCATCATTTACACCACTAATAATCTCAACTTCATCCGCTTCTTTCCTCTGTGTAGTGAGTATACTCTGCCCAGGAGCTCTTCGCGACATCCAGAGATTGATCTCATCTGAATTTATCTTAACTCCAGCCGGAATACCAGATAACGTAAATCCAATGTAGGAACCATGAGATGAACCAAAAATTGAAAGCGATAACGCATCCTTGAAAGTAAAGCTCATAATTTAGGATATCGGCGTGGAAAATAGATTTTTTCATATCTATGGTCAAATTAGAGGAAATTATAGAAATATGTAGGTTTGTGAAAGCCAATTTGAATTTGGAGCATAACCGGCTAAGTCATCTTTATATAATCTGTTAAAATATTAAACTATGGCAT
>JAJYDZ010000157.1 GCA_021790415.1 Thermoplasmata archaeon
CACAATAAAATCTGAGCCGGGGTGGCTTAGTTGGTAGAGCGCCGGACTCATAGGAATATAATTCTGAGAAATCCGGAGGTCTCGGGTTCAATCCCCGATCCCGGCATACTAAACCTGTTAAATTCCGAATTGAATTTTACCAATAGATCGCAGCAGGCATGTATATACTCTGCATCCAACTTCTAAGAAAATTTGTATCGATGGGAGAAAATTTAATGCAGTTTTTTACCTAATTTTTCTTTATACTATTTTAGTGTTTTATTAGTATCTTCCTTAGCCCATTCATTATGCTCCTTGTAAATATGAGAATTGCACCCCCCTTGTGAAGTTGATACGTGGTCACACACAGGGCAAATGTAATCTATGGCATTAGAGAATGGAACGGGGCCCCTTCTATTACTTGGTCTTTCAATACATTTTGACATGGGTTATTTACGCATTTACCTTGTATAACGCTTTCCATAATTTCCATTATAAATTGATTAGACTCTCCTACACCGCCTTCAATCATCTCAGAACAGCATTACAAAGTGCAATACTTCTTACATTACTTCCTATGTCTCAAAGGCCATGTACCAGTCGGATCTTTATCATAAGGTGAAAAGTAGAAGTGGACATCAATTAAGTTATATCTTGACTGTGCCTCAACTCCAAAGTCATGGCGTTTTGTGAAGGTGTCCTCATCTACTGTAATCAACGTTCCTTCTAGAGTTTTTAGATTTGTTTTTTCAGAAGTGCCTATAGTGACTTTGATAACTTTACCAATTAATTTAGAGAGACCTTTTCTTACATTCTCTTTTAATTCATTGTCCGCAATTTTTTCTCCTTTTCCCAAGCTGAACTCTCCTCCTTATACAAGCCACATTATATCATGTATCTTTGTTAATAATGCAGCTTCAAATTATTTTCAGTCATTTGGATTATCGTCGCCTGAAAAATCCTCAAAGTTTTCGAAATCATCCGAATAATCACTACCACTCTCTTCATCATCATATTCAACTCCTATTTCTGAGAGTTCATTGTACAGTAGACTCTCATCACTGAAAAAATACTTGCATCTTTCACACCAATACTGGAACGGACCTATAGTTGCAGGTCTTAACCGTGGAATTCGCCCTTTGTGTCCGGTTGTTACTTCATCATTATTCTTGCATTTGGGGCATTTAGGGAGTTCTATTGGTTCATATGTAGTATCACAATTCTTGCAGTAAAAAGTCCCATAATTTCCTGTTCTTGGCACTTTATCTGTTTTTCCACAGAATATGCATTTTGGAATAACCTCTACTCTATCTACTTGGGTCATTGTTATAGATACCACATTTAGAATATTAATATATCAATAAAGTAGTAAAACATTTTTCAGACAGTGATGTGTTGGTATTTAAGCGGTTTCTTAAGTTACCTTTATAATTTTATTCATTTTCCAATATAATTACGTACCAGGGAAAACAAAAATCGATTAGTTTAAACCTTGTACTTTGTAGTAGCTGACACAATGACTATTTAAGTCATCTACTTGCAAGATGATATCGTGCGAAAATTTCGCTGTCAGAAATGGGGTCTTTTTACTTCCAAAAGAGGTACAGATTTCGTTGCGATGGGTGCTTCTGATTCAGTCGTATTTTTTTTACAAAGACTTGATACTCATAACTGGTTCTAAGATAGATTGGGCAGATTCCATTGACAAGTAATGTCGAATGTCCCACTTGTTGGAAGTATTATTTCGATGGTACAATACTTATTCTACTATCTTCAAAGATGCAGTGTACTCATTTCCGTTTAAGTTGAACTTTATCAAGTCTTCATTATGTTCTATAACCACTCTGTTCCCATAATCAAACTCTTTGTGATGATTGGGGCAAAGTACCAGGATATTTTGTGGTAATTCGTTACCCCCCCTGTTTTTGGGCTTTATGTGTGCACCTTCAACATATAGTTCTCCATTCCTCTTTTTAATAGAGATCTCGCAAATTTGACACTTGAAACCTCTATTCTGTTTTATTAAAGAAATCGCCAATTGGTCTCTTTTTAGTCGCTTTCCATTTACATTTACATACTCACTATCAATAGAATTCAAAGCCCTTAATCGCTCTGCTGCATCGTGAGATGATAAGCCCATCACCACTTCATCCATTTTCTCTTCTTCTTCGGAATTAGTTTGGGATAACGCTTCCAACCTAACATCTATTGGCAATTTTTTAACTATTTCTGATAAGAATGCTGCATGAGTTGGAGGCCAAGGACTAATCTGCCAATTGAAAAATACTGGTTCATCAGTTTCAGGCACAATAGATAGGTAATTCAAAAGTCCTGCATAGTAGTATTTTGCATCACCTTCAACTCTAATGAACAAGTAGATTAGGTCTCCTCGAATATTTGATTCTCTAAATCTTTTTATTTGAGGATCACTCTGTTTTTGGTGTTTTTGGGAGTGCCAACGAATAATTCCACTTTCGTCTACCCATTCTTTTCCTGTGTTGTGTCTTCCCAGAGTTACGAAAAATATGGTGTCACCTTTTGATGTATTTACTGAAATTAAGCCAGATTGTCTCCAAGTTGGAGTCATATTTGATTCTCCGAATATCCTCAATAAATCCTCCCTACTATACTGATTATAAAGAACTAAAGATGTTTCAACCGTTCTCTGCAAATCAATTCTATAAACTTTGAAAGATTCGTTAACACTCTTTATTCCCCAAAGACCGTGAATACTTGGATTGTATAGTGTAACTACGCCTCTATCCAGCTTGAAAAGAAAATCATATTTATCACGTCGTTCAGTAATCTCATGTTGATTTATAGGGTAATTTATTCTGCCTTCGGAATTGACCGATGCAGCGTTGATTTCATCTGTTAGGGACTGTTTATTCGTGTGACCGTAATGAATTGATGCAAACTGTATGATTGTCTTGTTTGTAGCAGTCCCACCGCTGGATACTACCGCTTCTTTGATCATCTCATTCAAAGTTGTCATAATTGGTGTACGCATTTTAAAATAAAAATATTAGTCTTTCTATTCATTTATCCTCATCATCCATGTCTTCATCAAAAGCTTCATCTTCAGCAGTCTCAAGCTCCTCTGCCCTGGTTATAGTATCATCTATTTCTGTAATCCTGCGTCTTACAAGCGCAGATGCTTCCAGTTTCTCATTGAGTTTGGGCTTTCTTTGGTAGTAATCGGCCATCACGCACCAGCAATACTGAGTAATATTTCCATGTATGAAACCAAAAATGTAGTTGTGGTTCGGGTTTCCAGATGGGTGGAGACTTCGAATATAATCAAGATTAATTTCTGGATCACTTACCCAAGTATCTATGTCTTTTTCTATTTCTCCGCGTAAAGTTGAGTCCATCGCCATGCATTGTTAATATTTTTAACTGGTAATAAATGCTTGTTATCCATGTTGCTGGACCACCCATAAATTGAATTTTTGATTTGTTCAATCCATCTTCCTCATAAAACCCAACAATATCCTCTTCCTTTATCCCAAGTTTTTCCTGTACTTTCTTTGGAATTGTGACGCGTAAGGAACTTCCTCTCTTGGAAGTATGTGATACTTCTATCAATTGTGGCATTAAGAGCAAAACCTCTTAGTAATTTTGTTTAGTGATATTTTGGCAACAGAAAATAAAGCTATGATCAACAAATCTTGAAAGTCTCTATGAGATAATACATCGGGAATACTAATGGGACTGGAATTAAATGAAAAAGAGATTTTCAGAAAGAGAGATGATCTTATTTAAAATGCTAAGAAATGTGCAATTTTAACAAAGTTAAATGTTGAAATTGAATCCAAAAAAGTCGACACCTGAAGAAACTTGGAAATAGGGATTTCTTCCTTGCCGAATTTGCTGGTAAGATTGCTTATAGTCAACAAGCAAGATCGGACAAAGTAACTGATATGTTAGAAACAGGAATCTTTAGGGAAATCTTCGTAGATTTCAATGTAGATAAAGTGGCCAAAATGGATAGTAACGAAATCACTGACAAGTATTGAGGAAAGATTGCGGCGATTCGATATAAGAGGAAAGTAAGAAGTATAGTTGATTGCGCCAAAGCTCTAATGGTCTTTGAGACAGGTGGGCTCTCACTTGACACATATTTTAATGATATCCCAAGATATGCTACGAAACAACAAGATATAGACACATTTTGGAAAGAATTTAATTCTCCAAAATCAACACTGGAATTAGTAGGAATGCCATTTTTAAGAATACAGTCAGCTTATTACATTTACTATTAGATCTTGGGTTCTATTGCCTAAAACCTGACACAGTTGTTATGAATGTTGCATCCAAGTGCTTAGGGATTGTTCCTTACAAAGAAAAAAAGAACTACCCTGAAAAGGACCGCATCATAGTTGTAAGGACCATTCAAAGATACTCATTGGAAAATAATCTTAGACCAGAGGTTGTAGACCTATTTCTCCTAATAGAAGGAGGGCAGAAATGGACCATTATATCGTGGCGCATAACAATACCACACCTCTTGCACCTGGGAGTATGTTTTGACATTGTCACACCATCAATCAATTGTTCAATCCAAGGAGGTTCTCTTTTCCATCTCTCTTTAAATACATCATGACCAGTTTGTCAATACCCTTTGAAGGATCTCCTTCTCCCACGCTCTTGATCCAATCCCATTCAGGTAAGATTATTCTTGTTTTCCCCCTTTCCTGCCCCAAAACAAAATTAACATCTATATTCGGACTATCTTCAGTGATCCTTTCAATTATGAACTCAAGTGCGTAATCATTGGGGCCACCGAAGCATGTGTATCCTGTCTCCCTGCATCGGTCTTCAGCTTGTTTCCATGCGTTCCCCAGCTTTTTCTTAGTGCTGCGAAATAGTTCTTCAAAGGATTTTTATGCCTTTATTACATTATCTTCCACCACCAGATCAGAAAAACCATTTTCATACAGTGCCAGCTTCTCTTTCAGTTCCTTATTCTCCTGTCTGAGTTTGTAGTATGTTGCAGTGCTCATGCAGTATTATGGATGTCTGGGGTATTAATTTCCCGTTAGCTATTTTAAAACTTTAAAAACCGTTTAAAGTGCATTTAAACAGTTAAAACCCTCTACAATACTAACTCTATATGTGAATGGTTAAAAGTTAAACAATTTTAGCTAATTGGAAAGGTTTGTAGATTTTTCCTATAATATACTTATACTATGCACGGTCCAATGATGTCCGAATAGTTATATCGATATTTTTGGATAAAAATGTTATAGTGAAAAACGCTGTATAGCACTGTCGGGATGCAATTTTTCAAATTTTGGGTTTCGATACTTAAATGCTAAAGTATAGGCGTTTCCGATTATTTTTTCTTCAACAATCGGTTTTTTGGATTTTTATTAAATACGGATGGAAACTTCCTTCTA
>JAJYDZ010000158.1:0-1508 GCA_021790415.1 Thermoplasmata archaeon
CCACACTTACGGAAATAATTAATAGACTCGAAAAATCTTACAAGGCATTTCAGAACTGCCCTAATAAAGAGGGATAGAGACGATACTAAAAGGAGACTACAGTGAAGACCTCACATCTGCCGTTAATATTCTTAGGGGAACTGATGCGAAAAAAGTGAAGATTAAACAGTACAGTATCAAATTTAAATATGCTGACATAGAAGTAGGTGAGCAAATAATTGAGCAAATACGGGTATTCAATCTGTTAGATTTAGATGTTGGGCGAGTTAAATCCATCACTTTCGACGTTTATGGGCTAAACAAATATGCAACCGAGGTCGAAATCAATAATGATTTTGTTGTGTTTTTCCCTAAAAGAGATGTAAATAGAATTCAAGAATTTCTAGGAATACTTGGTAGCGAAGTAAAAAACAGTTAAAATGACGATGGAAATAAAAGCTGAGAATGAATTCCAAAAAGCACCGTGGAATGGCTTTCGTATCATAACAAACCATACAAGATATTGGTTTACATTTCTAAATGTCTTAGCGGTCATATCCTTTCTTGTGATGCCCGTCTTAGATGAAATATTACCTCAGGTAAAATACAAACAAACAGTTATTTCATTAACTGGCTACTTTGTTTATCTAAATCCAATTGTGTTAATGTTAAATGTCGCTTATTTTACATTAACGAGAGCCAGCCAAGTTTTTATCGTACAGCCAACATTTTTTACAGGAAAAACATCAAAGGACGGGACTACAAAAGAGTATTCATTCAAATTAGAACCGTATTCTATTGATAAATGGAGATTTGCAGCTTGGATACAGAAGGTAGAAATAAAACCTCTTTCACTCCTCGAAGTTTATTCTGTTAAAAAAGAGGATGGAAGTGATATTTCTTACACTACTTTTCAGAGAAAGGGAGAGAAATTGATCAGCGTGCAAATTAATAGAGAAATTAGGAAGGGTTTTTTCTTATTATTTACTTTAAAGCCAGAAAAAGACTTAGACGATACTGAAGATATTGACTCGTTTGAGAGAAGTCTGTCGATAGTGATTTCAATTTTTTACAAGAAATCCATTGTCAAATTTGAACAGATAAAAGAGATACCATCGTAAGCAACGAGAATGAATTTATCCTAATGCGACTAGGCCATGGTGGATAGATTTAGAACGTCTGACAAAGTCTACAGTTCAATGGATAACATGAACCTGATCGATGAAATGGGCGTGGTTCCTTTCATCCTATTCAAATCAAATAGCATGTGAAAGCCGAGGCGAAACAACCACATCTGGAAAAAGATGTATGCGATGTTCATGGGGGGAAAGGAGGAATTTAATGAGCATTGCCATCTTCGATCCAACGTTGAAGCCACGTGTTACGGATCCGCTTACGTTCAGACAACAAGAGCATGGAGAAACACTTATATAGGGGGAGAGTCAAGGGAGGGGGAGTTTTTAACCCTCTCCTCATTCCAGAGGTGACGATATGGTAGGAAAGGGCACATACAGGACAAAGGAGGAGAA
>JAJYDZ010000158.1:1518-5378 GCA_021790415.1 Thermoplasmata archaeon
TCAAGCTCTTCAACAATAGCAGAGATCTGCAGGAAGTACAATGTAGCAGCATCCGCTGTATACAAGTGGAGGGATGAGTTCATCTCTGCGGGTACTGCTGCAATGGAACATGGCAGATCCACCACGTTCTCTGCTTGGAAGCTCAATTTTGGTGATTCCCTGAAAAGCAAGAATCTGATTGCAGAGAAGAATGAGCTGTTCTGCAGGGCAATAGCCTACAACATAACGGTATTGATCCATGAAATGTTTGAGCTTGGAATAAAACCTAATTTCATCTCTGCCCCTCTTGCATACATTTCATGAGTTTTTAGTGAGATATACCTTATTCTCTCTATTTCTCTAGATATAATTTTACCATCTGTAAAGTATAAGATGATGCCCACGTGAAGTCCTTATAATCTTTTACCGTAAAAGAGTGATTTTCTTCGTATCTATCTAGAACTTTTTGAATTCTTACTCTTTCAGTGTCTCGTAATTTTCCAGTTGACATTTTATATCTTATGCGATATGCATTTACAGATAAAACCATAAAAATACTTCGTTCTCAGATCGTAGGTATTTGTCTTCCTAACAGAGTCCCGCAGAAGCTTATAAAATGATCATATTCTATAATCATAAGAACTACATTTTATGGAATTACAAAGACTTATCTTTTGCACTTTAAATGATCAACTTGCACCTAAAACCCCCACTCCAAAAAAATGCCTTATAAGTACAGAGCGGCCTTAGTTTCCAGAAAAATCCAAATACTACTAGTTGATCTAGTTTTAATGCCACGTTCGACTGAAACTGATGCTTATATTTTTATTAAAAAAGCATTAGGAGAAATTGGTTGGGTAGCAAGAAACCCTGCTAGAAATCCTAATGGACAAGTATATACTCAGAATGAGTGCCTAGAACATCCTGAAATCAAAAGGTTTCTTGTAAGGGATCGTCCTGAAAATATTGTGAAGTTGTCTGAGACTAAGTATTGGGTAATCGAAGCAAAACGTACGAAGGAGCAATTAGCCCAAGCTATCAGTGAGGCCGAGAGCGATTATGCAAATTTAATTAATCAGAGTAGATCGATTAAGGCTGTTTTGATATCAGGGGTTGCAGGTAACGAGGATGACGGGTACCTCATTCGGACCAAACTCCTTGTTAATGGAGAATTCAAAACAGTAACAGTTAATGGCAGAGAACTTTCTGGATTACTCTCTCCTGAAATGGCAGGAAAAATAATTGAACAAAATAGTGCAGAAATTAAAGATATACCTATAAATGAGAAACTTTTTTTATCCAAAGCAGAAGAAATTAATGAGATACTACATAATGGAGCCATTGAAAAGGATGCAAGGGCTAGAGTAGTAGCGGCATTGCTCCTCTCAATGGCCGATGAAACTGTTCCAAACATGGATTCTTCCCCGAGCGTATTAATAGAAGATATAAACGCAAGAGTAAAACATATTTTACAAAGAGAAGGAAAGATCGAATTTGCTGACCATATAAAAATAGCGTTACCGGCGAGTTCAAATCATCATAGGTTTAAAGCAGCATTAGTAAGAACTTTCCAAGAGTTGAACAATCTAAATATACGTTCTGCAATGAATACTAAAACTGATGTTTTAGGAGCTTTTTATGAAGTTTTTCTAAAATATGGTAATGGTGCAAAGGAGATTGGTATTGTTCTTACACCACGGCATATCACAAACTTCGTCGTCGATGTCGTCAATCTGCAACCGAATGATATAATTCTTGATCCGTGCTGCGGGACTGGGGGCTTTCTTGTAGCTGCTTTCGATAGAATTAGAAGAGACTATGAGAATCAACTTGATATATTTAAGAAAAGTAATATATTCGGAATTGACCAATCAACAAGTGTCGTTGCCCTTGCTATTGTGAATATGATTTTTAGAGGAGATGGGAAAAATAACATTATTGAGCAAAATTGCTTTAGTCAGAATCTTGTGACAACTGTAAGGAACGACACCCCTACTGCTAAATACTCCGAAGACCCACCAGCAAGAGGGAGAGAACCAATTTCTAAGGTTCTTATGAACCCCCCTTTTCCAACTAAGAAGAATGATGAAAAGGAATACAAATTCATAGATCACGCTCTAAAACAGATGAGAGATGGTGGAATATTGTTTTCAGTTTTACCTTATTCATCAATGGTTAAAGCTCAAGGAGGCAGAAAACTTTGGCGTAAAGAATTACTAAGAAAGAATTCTTTACTATCCGTCGTGACATTTCCAGAGGATCTATTCTATCCAACAGAAGTTGTAACTATTGGCGTATTCATTAAAAAGGGTATACCTCACCCCTCTGACCAGAAAGTACTGTGGATTCGAGCTATGAGTGATGGTCTAACAAAAAGAAAGGGTAAAAGACTTCCAAACCCGGACGCAGAAAACGACTTAGCAAAAGCTAAGGATTGGCTGAAAGCATTCTTGGTAAATCAACAAGTCTCAATCCCGTCAATTCCGGAATTCATAAAGGCGTGTCCAATAGGGTTTTCTTATGTGGATGGGCAATTTGTGAGTGATAACGATGGGCTTGAACTTATCCCTGAGGCTTATCTTGATAGCAAACCTATAGATCAAAGCGAAATAAGTAGTGATATAGAACAAGCGATAAGAGATAATATTGCATTTAAGATAAAATACGAACCGAAATTAAAGGAGGTAGTGAATGAAGACAATTCAAGAGTTGATTGAAAGGGGAGTATTTTATCAATTGAAGTACGGACAAAAAAAATATGAATCTAAGCATACTTTAGATAAAGGTGGTGTGCCATTAATCTCTGCCAAAGAAGTCGATAATGGATGCTTCGGATTTTATGATGTGCAACCAACGATTTCGGAACCAGCTATAACGATAGCTCGAACGGGAAGTGTGGGTGAAGCATTTGTCCAAGATATGCCATGTGGTATAACAAGCGACTGCTTAATTCTCAAACCAAAGGCTAAGCTATCTTTGGAGTACCTATACTACGTCGTTTCAGTAATACGTCGTGAAAAATGGAGATATAACTTTGGTAGAAAAATAACTCCAAAAAGACTTCTAAACGTAAATCTAATAGAACCTACTGATTACTTGTCCCATACGACTTATAGCGATATGAAGAAGAGATATTATCCATTGAAAAATGAAACTAAAGTTGTAGAGGGCCATTCCAATATAAAACCTGTCCTTGTTACTAATTTTTTTAATTTAGAACGTGGTCAATTCCATGCACTGAATCATTTAGACATTGGAAAATTTCCAACCGTGTCGAGAACCAAATGGGATAACGGAATTGAAGGTTTTTATGACAGACCTGATCGAGCTAAGATATATCCAAAATTTTGGCTTACTGTGTCAACTGTCACTGGGAATGCGTTCCTTCAGGTTTCTCCTTTCATAGCCACTGACAACGTAGTTATTTTGAGACCAAAGAAATCAATGAAAGTCACTACCTTAATTTTTATCCAATCATTGATAAACAGGGTTAGTTGGAGGTACTCGTATGGTAGGCAGTGCTATAAAAAAACATTTAGTAAAACAGAGATCTATGTCCCTCTTAACAGTGATGGTATACTGGATGAAGATTATATAGAGTCATTGGTAAAGAATCTACCTTATTGGGAATCTTTCAAAAATATGGTTGGTCTTGACAATATTAAACATTCTCCATGAGGTAAGAATTCAGCCGTCTGAAGTCAACCTGGGTGAGTCTGGAATGTAAGTTTGCTCTTCTTTCTCTGTGATAGTTTGGAATGCATCTAAGTGATAAGATGACATAATAGTCATCATCAAAAATAGACCATCTTAAAAAAATAAACAAATTCCACCTGTTTAACGTCAAATTAATATATTAATTTCTCCATTGGTTAATCCAC
>JAJYDZ010000159.1:0-1411 GCA_021790415.1 Thermoplasmata archaeon
TTAGGCTAGACACAAATTTCAAATGAACGCTGTGAAATCTGAAAAAGATGTTAGTTACCCCATTTATATTGATTATTGCATCAATTACAACTGAGTTTGATGAAATAAGCTTCTTGTGTAAGGTAAATAGGGCAGAATTTGTTATATCTTCTGAAGAAGAGTAAAAAAGATCATGCTCCTTTAGCGTGGTCTCAGATTTTAAAAAGTCGTTTCCTTTCTTTGGAATATTTAGAATTAATATTCCCCTTTCTCCTTGCATTTTAATTCTTCCAATAGATATAATATCTTTACCGGTTAGTATGCCCGATGTATTATCTTCAGTTACAAATTTCAGTTGGCATCTTTTATCTAAAACTCTATGAAAGTCTTTTATGATCATAAACAGGTATAATCTAGAATGATATGAATCTTTTTTGTTTGAAAATGTAAACGAAAGAAAGCAGGAGTTGGTTAGAAATAAAATTACTTTCTTGATACAACTGGAAAATATTTGGTTAAAGCATTGGGTTGTGTTTCTATCTTACGAATGAATAAATTTTTCTTCTTAGGTCTCTGATATCTGTGTTTTCCTGAATCAAATTAGCGTGCAGAAGTTCCATCAAAGCTTTTTGTACAGTTCTTCTGCTGAGTCCAGTGGCATTTATCAGGCTACCCTGGTCAATTTTGACAGAGTTCTTGATTATATGCAAGACAAATTTTGTAGCAGGGCTCCCTTCAAAAAGTTCCAGGTGTCTGTCCATACTGAATGTATCTCCTCGTAATGATAACCTTTGACTGGCAAGGGAAGCAATGGAGTCCATTGAAATATTCCCTAAATTAATTTTTTTGCCATATCTAAGAATGAGCTCAACCTGCTGTTTTTCCATGGGCGCCTCAATCATTACCTTTTCATGACCGGTATATTCCACTATGGAATCAGCCCATTCCCATTTAATATTACCAAGTTCGTCATAAATTTCTACACCTTTTCCAGTCTCTCTTCCTTCTATAATAATCATCTCTGGATTAAATTCCAATGCTTCACCTATTTTATCAATGGTCTCATTTAGGGTAAGCTGCTCCGCCTTCCTTTTTTTCCCGACTTCCATTATAAGAATCAGATCGTTAGATGATGCAAATTCTGCAGCTATTTTTCTTTCCTTCTTTGGAATATTGCAGACGCCTTCACTTATTTCTATATAATTGAAGCCGGAACTTTTTAGTAATTTTAGCCCTTTTTCTAACTTTCCCTTTACAAAGCAAGTTTCGAGAAAAGTTCCGCCGTTACTGACACCGATTCCATAGGATTTAATCTGGGAAATTCTATTACTTAGGGAGTTCGTATCGGTTAAAAAGGAAAGCCCCCATCCTATCTTAACGTAGGTTACAAATGTAGATAGTAACTTTAGAATGCTTAAATCTCTAGACAATC
>JAJYDZ010000159.1:1421-5273 GCA_021790415.1 Thermoplasmata archaeon
CAATCTATCAATAACCATTGTTTTGCCTATACCTTCCGTTAACTCTACTTCAATATCTGAAATATCTGATCCATAGAAATTTTGCATGTTTTCAGGGGGTCGTATACTTATATCTGTATTTAATTTTACTATAAATACGCAAATATTGCACATAAATTAACTAACAATAAGAAATTTAGGCAAGTTAAAATCAGCTTGTATGAATCAAGTCTATGGCGATGAAACATTGTGTAAAGTCCTCGAGGCATCTAAAGATACCTTCGGAGATGATATAGTCTTTCTGTGCAGTTTTAGCAATGAAGATATGATAATCTTAGACTCACTGTGCAGAAATAAGATAAATATTGATACATATACAATAGATACCGGAAGATTAAACCCAGAAACCTACGAATTTATTGATGAGATATCAAAGCGTTACGAAATTAAGCTGAACTATTTAGTGCCTGAGAGTGTGCCACTTCAAACAATGCTTTTACAAAACGGTCCTCAACTATTTTATGAAAGCATTGAAAAGAGAAAATTATGCTGTAAAATCAGGAAAGTAGATCCACTTTCAAAGTTGTTAAGTGGTAAAAAAGCTTGGATCTCAGGAATAAGATCCACTCAGACAGAAGAAAGGAAAAGATCCAAGATGTATGAAAGCACAAACGGATTGACGAAGATTAATCCACTAATAGAGTGGACAGACGAGAAGGTAAATGCAGTTATTCAAAACCTAGGAATACCCGCAAATAGACTTTATGACAAGGGATATAGGAGCATAGGTTGCCAACCCTGTACCAGACCTGTTTTTCCTGGAGAAGGAGAAAGAGATGGAAGATGGTGGTGGGAAAATGGGTCCAAAGAATGTGGCATTCACACATCAAATTTCGGTGACTCTCAATGATACCCCCATATCATGGTGGTTCAAGGGTCAAAATTCCAGATCTGCAAAATTCAGGATTTGATGTTTTACCAAGAGTGGTTATAGATGAGCGTATCTATATTATTCTAAGTTTGTTAAAGATCGGAATTCTTAGTCCAGTCGATTCATTTCATAATTATGAGGAAACGATGGAAATATCAAGCGAGGGGAGAATGTTGAATGGCCTGGTCTGGTCCATTCCAATTCTTCTTCCTGTCAAAGAACATGAATTATATGGATTTATGGAAGGTGATGACATCGCACTGGAATTTAATAATAAGATCGTTGCAATCATGCGAGTAGGAGAAAAGTTTTCCCTCGATATATATGAATATTGTCAGAGAATATTTGGTACAATAAATCATGATCATCCTGGGGTAAGAAGTACACTTGAAAAGGGAAATAAATTTGTTTCTGGCCGTATTAAAGGAATCAGTAATTATGATACACATTTTTCATATTTGCAACCCGATCCAGATAAACTTAGAGAACTGTTCAATATGAGAGGTTTTAAAACGGTGACTGCATTTCAGACTAGAAATCCTCCTCATAGGGGGCACGAATTCCTTCATAAATATTCTCTACTCTCTACAGACGCCTTATTCATAAACCCTGTCTTGGGACCAAAGAAGAGTGGAGACTTTTCAGATCAGGAGATATTCCAATCTTATCGCGTATATCTCGAAAAGTATTTGCCCAGGGAGAGAACCATTCTTATGCCACTTATTTATGCAATGCAATATGCAGGACCAAAGGAGGCAATAATGCACATGATTATGAGAAAAAATTTGGGATGTACCCATTTTGTCATAGGAAGGGATCACGCGGGAGTTGGAACATTCTATAGTCCTTACGCTGCAAGGGATTATGTTAGGACATTTACGGATATAGGAATTCAGCCCGTTTTTCTGAAGGAGGCATATTACTGTAAGGTTTGTGCAGAAATTTCAAATGATGATATATGTCCACACGATGACTCTCATAAGATCCACTTTAGTGGGACAAAGATTCGTTCCTTATTTCTAGAAAGAAAGGAACCATTACAATTTGAAATGAGGAGTGAAATATATAACAAAATTGTTGAAATCCGATCAGTAAAGCAAAACTCTCTTGAAATACCAGACGAAGGTCTATTTGACAGATCACCAACTGTTGAATAGGTTTAATAGGGATGATGAATAAATCCTTCAGATGATCCTAACTTCCGTAACAACAAATACAAATAACAACCCACAAGGCTTAAACAGCGCATATTTCTTATTGATTTTTATCGCATTGATTTTAGTTTTAAGAATAAAGAGAATTGGCAGAAATAGAAGCATTAGTCCTCAAAGGATGGCAGGGATTATAGTTTTATATTCAATACTTGCTTATATAACATTAATTGGGGCTCCAACACTTGGTGGTTACCTATATTATATTTTGGTTCTTGCTACAATCTGTGGAGTCTTACTGGGAATTCAAATAACCAATAAAATTGAAATAAAATATGTTTCTGGAAAAATTACATATCAAAGACCATACATTCTCAGTATTCTGTTTTTAAGTCTGTTTGCTGTAAGAGAAATTGCGTATCTCATCATAAGCCAGCCTTGGATATTTTCATATATTGCCATAGCCATATTTATCTCTCTGGGTTTAATTGTAGGGGAGATGGTAACGATTTTCAAAAAGGGAAGAGTCAATGGAAGTAAACAGCCAGAAATAAGCTAATTTTGAAATTCAATAACAATGAAAGTTTTTAATTCAACTCTAACATAAAGACTAAATGAAGTTGGATGAAAAGAGAAGTTTTGAAATTTTATCCTCTCTAAGGGTTATGGGAGATCCTGAATACGGTGGAACTGGATCAATTAGTGAAAATATATTAGTTGGATATCTTTATGGCTTATTAAGCGAAAAGTCAAGTGCAGTAATCAGGGTTGACCGGGAAGATATGAAAGTCATTAAGTATGGTGTCAATTCCTATATAATATGGTTCGACGACATTATAGATGATCTTGATGAGAATGAGGTTCAGGAAGAATCATACGAAGAGCCAGAACTTGATGATATTATGCTAATGCCGGTAGCAATAGAAGGTCCATTTAATGACCGTGAAATTATGGAATTGATACATGAAGGAGCAATTTAGTTCGATTCAAGAGTTATTTCCATTCTCAATCTCATAACCGCCCAATCTCAAACTATACTTTTTTCACTTCACCCAAAATAGCATTATCTAAATATTTGAGAATATCCCACTTGTGGTTGCACTATAATCCATCTAAATTAAACAAAAAGTCCATAAGTTATTCTTTTTGAAGTAATAGATTGTAAAGAATTAAATTGATACTAACGGTTACCCATTTCACTCATTATTGCGGCCATAATCAACACGAGAAGTCTGTCTGCATTTCCGGTAAATTCCAGTTTCCATCTATCTCTCATTGATAAAATTGGGGCATGTAAATTAGCTGTTATGTTTCCATCTTTGTCCAGAACTTCAATAAGTTTTTTGTACCCTCTATACTCACTTCTAAGTAAGATTGTTCCGTCAAGTTCCGTTAACTCAATATATTCCTTTGCTAAAGCCATCATCTTATGTTTAGCTGAGTACATCTCATTTTTTCCATCGCCATCCATTATTTTAAAAATATGTGTATTGGAAAGAAGGTTTCCATCTGTAACCGAATAAAAGAAATTGCCTCCAATGTCTCCTATTTTGAAATTTAGCAATCCTGATAGAGTTTGAGCTATCTTAGCAAATCCTCTTGCAGGCTCTGCTGATGGATCTGGTGAAGTATCGTAATTTACAGTCAATATTACTTCGTCCTGTTCATTCTTTACCATCTTGGTTCGATATCTTTCGAAATTGATTGGTACCCCTTCTATCTGAGGGCGTACAATTTTCTGATCCATTAGATATAAAGTATTTTGTTCGATCAGCGATTCACTTATTTTAC
>JAJYDZ010000160.1 GCA_021790415.1 Thermoplasmata archaeon
CATATCATCCCAGTGATGCTTCCAAGCGGGTTCAGCGCTGAGGTCAAGTATATCGCGTTCGGTTGCAGCTACTATCTTTTTGACATTTCCCGAAGAGATGAGAAAATAATCACTCAGGAATTTGCGTGCTTCTGGATAAATATTAGCTAGTTCTCTGATTAGCCATTGGAGCTCTTCTTTAGACAGTACGCCAATTTTGCCGGTTAATGCATCATCGTTCTCTCGGGCAATCCGCGATCCATTTGTGGGTATGTCAGGGTTTAACGCATTTAGCAGAATTATGCGTTCATCATTTTCCTTTGCCGTTTCTAATGGGGTCTTATTTTTCACCTGTTCTGCATATTGGAGTATAACTGCCACCGCATGTTTGCAGTTATACCCATAGGGGCAACTGCAGTGAGACACAAGCTTGTTCTCGACCACATCTACAGAAGTTGCATATCTCTGCCCTCCGGTAACCCAAGCTACCAGACCACCTGTTGGCGTTAGGGCAAGACCATGAACCCTCCGTTCTTTTTGGTACCTATCTCCTCGTGACGCTATTTCTCCACCAGACCAAGCAGCAAGGTCTGCCCAAGATAACTCTCTAAAGAATCCCATTTTCTTGGAGAACATTGAATCAGAGATAATGAGTCAGAATATATTTTCTTGCCCTTTACTTGCACCAAGTCGTTTCGACATTCATTTTGACTGCATAATGAATTTCTCGTCCAGTCAATTTTTCCAGCAATTTTTGGTAGTTTTATAATCAATTGTCAAGTATGTGCTCGAGCGTTATTATATGTCACACCTAGTTGTCGATAACGGTTATATATATAGCTATAATATTAATATATCATGGAGCAGACCACTATACAAATTTCTAAAGAGACCAGAGAGAAACTCAGGAAAGTCGGGAGAAAGGGTCAGACCTATGATGAAATAATAGAAAACCTCCTCGAGATCAGCAAGAAGGCCGTTTTCTTCAATGATCTTGACAGGATAGCTGATGCTGAGGAGTTTATCGCATTTGACAACTTATGAGGTGCTTCTCTTAACTACAGCAGCGAAGGAGTTCAAATCTCTGCTAAAAAATGGAGCAGAGCAGGATCAGGGAAAAGCTGAATGATCTTTGCGATGGCTCCGTACAATGATTCACACAGACTGGAAACCAAGAGGCTAACAGGAACAAGCCGTATTTATTATCGACTAAGGGTGGGAGATTACAGAGCGATATACTTTCTAGATGAAGACAGAATAAAAGTTGTGAGGATTGCAACGAGATCGGAAGCGTATTCTTGGCTGGATTAGATGATTTAACCATCCGCCTTTCGGTATTCCCTCAAAACATTAAGCAAATCTCGACCGGTCCGTTAGACATTAATTATCAATACACATTTTTTCTGTGACCGATCTTAACTACGAGAATTATCAACTCATTGTTTTTGATCTGATAAATCGCCCTATAGTCCCCAATCCTCAGGCTCCACATGCCCGTCAAAATTGAGGTCAACGGCTTCCCTTTCTCAGGTTCATCTTCCAGCTTTCGAAGCGATTTAAGAATCCTGTTTCTGACCGCTTTGTCACATTTCGTGATAAACTCCTCTGATTCCGCTGAGAGGACGATGTCAAAAGACAATATCAGCCAAGCTCCTTGCTGATCTGATCGAGAGTCTTTGTCCTTCCTGCCTTTATATCTTCGAGCCCTCGAGCAATTCCCCTCATCATTCCCGGATCAGAAAGAATCTCGAGAGTCTCAATAAGTGACTCCCTGCTTGCTACATCAGGAGAGTAAGAGTCTATTAATCTGGAAATCAAATCATTGTAAGATTCTCTCGGATGTATTTTCAGGCGGTTAAGTCTTTCTTTAAGTTCGTTGTCAATCTGAACTGTTGTTACCATAGGTAGCAATAGCCAGCAATATTTATTAAACTTTATGCAGAATACAGACTTTATGTATTAAACTGGAATCCGTTACCTCCATTCTCTCTTTTCGACAAATTTATTCCCGCAGTAGGGACACTTGAGATTTCTTTCGCTTCTCATATGGATTGTGCTCAAACCGCGTATCTTCGTCCCGTCATTTTTGATCGCGTGGCAGAAGCTTCCATCAATGGCAGGGTTGAACTCCACACTGAATGTCTCACGACACTTAGGACAGGTTACGTTAAGAACCTTGGTTTCCCTGATCCTGGTAAGAATTCCAGTCATTATCTCCCTTATTAATTATGTGTGCAAAAGATGTAAGTGTTTTGCCTGCAAATTCTAGAAATTCAGTATTCACTTAAAACATTAATCAAATCCCGACCGGTCCATTAAGAATTTTTCTGAGTTTGCAAATAAAGTAAAAATGAATAGTTTCAGGAGCTTTTACATTATTATAGAAATAATCACTTTCATGTAGCAGTTAAAGAAAAGCTAGAATAAAAGGTAATTCCTCGAATTCATGGTATCGTTACACTTTTCAGTTTGTTGCTTTCGACAGGCTTTTTCTTAGATGGCTTTTTCTTAACAAATTCTAACATTTGCTTAACTGAGAGTGGGACATGCGTCTCTGAAACTGTTTTTATTGACATATTCTTTTTCACAAAATATTCGTGTGCAAATGAACGGCTAATAGATGATATGCCAGAGAAGTCCAATGTTACCTTCACATCTTGGATTTGCTGTATTTGTTTAAACAAGTTGTCGCAACCATTTCTTGTAGCAAGATCTGGCCCAACGACCTGAGATACTTTTAAAATCATAATACACTTATTACTTATGCATTTATATGTTTTTATCAGTAAGTTTTTAGTCATCTTTCTTTGAGAATTCACTCTACTTCTTCAATACTCGAGATACCTGTACAAGTCTGGAGACAAGTTGGTTTTTATATTAAAAGCAACATAACATCCCTTGAATACTGTAATCTCCTCACTATCATTAGCGTAACAGAATAATTCTGTGATGGGGTCCGACACTTCATTAAATCGTCTGCTCAATATCCCCCTGCCAGAGACCAAAATGCCTTCACCTTGCATACCCTTTGTCAGAAGCTCAAACACCGAATGAAGCCCGAAACCTCTTTCACCATTTTTGTCTTTTGTGGATACACCATTCATTGCTTTAGCGAGACTGTCACAGTCGCCCTCAAAACTGATACCATGTGTTCTGAAATTTCCAGGGATAGAGATGCCGTCATCCATCAATGAAAATTCAACGCTTTTTTTAAGGGGATAATTCTGGAGCATTATAGACGAGTTTTTGTATTTAGAGTGTTCGATTATGTTGGCTAGTAATTCATCAATGCTGTATTTTAAGGCTTGAAGAGATTCTCCGTTCAGTTTCTTCCCTATCATTCCGGTAATCTTTGAAGCAATAGAATCCGCATTGGAATTGTTAATCCTTAAAAATGGTATATAAGTGGATTCTTCCAAAACTTCATTATCCGTCTCAGAAGCTATGTAGTCGAGATATCCCTTTACCTTTTCATTCTTTGGAGGGGCATAACCCTGACTATGTTTTGCCTCGGTTATGGTATCCCTTAGCAAAAGAATCTCGGATGGTGTAAGCCAGTCCTCATCCTCTAAGTTTAGGTTGCCGTTTGATCTATACACGGAAATTAGATTTATACATTTAACGTAGTTTTTAACTAAATATGGGTAATCCTTTGCGTTTACCACGTAATTGTATCCGATTTTTGTATTTTAACTTGGGTTTCGCAAATTCACACAGAGAGAAACTACTCTTAACATAACATTTTCCTGATTCCCAGAATACTTTGGTCTAGTTTTGGTAGTGCACCAACAAGGGTTCTGTCCGGATGTTTCAATCCCATTTCACTCGGGACCTTAAAAGCATCCTCATATTCTGTCAATGTCGCTTACAGACATCCCACTTTCACGTTTTTCTCTAATCATATACCACACCTCTGCATCGAACAGTTGAACCACCACTTCCATAATGGAGAGTGGAAAGAATTAACCGCCGGTTTTGGAAAAAACTCAACCGGTCTTGACAATTCTGATCTGAATACTATATTGATGGAGGAACTCACAGATATGGCCTTTATCTCCGGTAAGGTAAAGGATATTCTCTCTGTGGTAAGATGTGATCTTGCTATTCTCTTTTCAATTATCCTTGATATTAGTAATGAATGGATGCAAACGAAAACATGTGCTCAGATTCTGTCAGACTTCCTGTGGTATACAGTTTTTATCTCTAAGGGTGTTCGCTTAAAACTTTAATCAAATCCCGACCAGTCCATCCCGATGAAACTCCTTTTTGTTCTATTCTGCTGACCCACTGTTCCATGCAGGGAAGTGTGATATATTATGGAGACCTCAACTCAGCCCCATCTTAATAAAGACTAAAAAATGAAACAATCGGATTTCACCAAAACTTCGACCACTTCTGGTGTCTAAAATTTATACGGCTTTCATCCACATCTAGATTGAGATGCCGGAGCATATCTCGGAATCGTATCACGGTACCGACATCTATTTTAATTTTTAGCTTTTATCATCTGGGGTCCACTCGATCTCTATGTGTATCTCCAATTTTTGATTTTCCTTAGCATAAACGAATTTGAATCTCAAAGGTTCCACGGGAGTGATTGTTACACGCTCTTCAGTCTTGAAAATACTTGATGTGTCGATTACTTCCTCCCTTAGAGCTGATCCAAGGTTTTCCATAATACTTGCTAACTCATTCTTATTCACATCTGACCTGTGCCTAACAATTGACTCGTGCATCTCGCGGTAGTTTTCGAGCACTTCGGTCATTTTTGTCCAGTGAACCATAGAGCGCCTGAGCTCTTTGTTCCCCTTTTCTACTAAGGCATAATGTTTACGGCCAGGTAACTTATCTTTGAATTCCACGCTACTTGTGACAAATCCGTCCCGTTCTAGTTTTTCGAGAGAAGGATATATCGTGCCGGTCTTTGGTCTCCAGAATCCGGAGAACCTTTTCTCGAGTTCCTTTATCATTTCATATCCATACATTGGCCTTTCGGATAACAGAAGGAGGAGCCATAGTGAGACAGTTCCAACTTTCATGCCCTGTGGGATGTTCTTCGGCATAAATGGGTAAGGAAAAATTTATATATATACCTTTAATCTACCTATGTAGGTTAACTACTATGAAATGGGTTACTAGAGAGAAAGCAAAAGTGGATAGGATTGCGTGCCCCTGGGTGATTTCTAAATTTG
Source organism: Thermoplasmata archaeon (assembly GCA_021790415.1). Next base: position 5,172 of record JAJYDZ010000160.1, read on the forward strand.
TCGATAAAGATGCTCAGTTCTTTTTTGTTCCGGCTCAAGAGGTGTTGGAGTATGCGAAGAAGAATAATGCT
>JAJYDZ010000161.1 GCA_021790415.1 Thermoplasmata archaeon
TGAGTTATGGAATGATTCAATGTTTCCATTGTCCTCAGGCGTGTGTTTCTGGATATATTCCAGCTTTATGCCTAGGAGTTTCATGGCATTCCTGAACTCATGCGATATGTATTGTGGTCCGTTGTCTGTCCTCAGTACAAGGCCTTCCGGAACCGAACCATTGAATGCCATCAGGACAGCATTCTCCACGGATCGTATGGCATCCTTTGCCATACAGCTTCTGCTGTAATGAAATCCCTGCCACTCCTTGGTGTAACAGTCCTTGATGCACATGAGATAGGTCATTCCGGACTCCGTTGGAATGTAAGTGATATCTGTTTCCCAGAGCTGATCAGGCCCCTGTGGACGGAACAGGTTCCTGGTCTTTGTTCTTCCCCTGTGTCTTGATGCAGGGAGGCTCAGATTGCTGTCTCTGAGCACTTTCCTGACCGTCTTCTGGTTCACATGCGTGCCGGAATTCCTCAGTATTGCCCATACTCTCCTGTATCCGTATGTTGGCCTTTCTGATGCAATCTCCCTGATCTTATTCCTGATGGTTGGATCGAGCCTCTGGATGTGCCTCTCCACAGGCCTGTAATAATATCCGGACAGTGAGATTCCGGATATCCTTGAGATATTCCTCAAGGACATCTCCTGTTTCAGATCTTCAAGAACCATCATCTTGACCTCCCTTGAAGCCTTTTTTTAAAAGCATCTATGACCAGGCTCTGGTCTCCTATGATCTTCTTGAGGTCCTCGATCTCATCGTCCCTGGTGTCGGAGTTCCTTCTCTGGGCCAGTGCTGACTTTCCGCCCCGGATGAACTGTTCCCTCCACTTGCTCAGCTGTACTGGATATATGCCGTGCCTCCGGCATATCTCCGCCTGTGTCACATTCTCGGTGAAGGATTCCATGACGATCTGGAACTTCTCTTCAGCTGAATATTTGGATTTCATGAAGAGACCTCCATGATCCGGAAAACCACTTTTCGCATGCTCTTTATGTATCTGTTCTTCTCTATAATATTATTATCATGGTGTTCCAGTTCTGTGATGGCTCGGATCATCCTATGATTTTAGAATAAAATTGAACCGATGTGTAACTGTAACGTTTTGCCTTTTCACAGGAATAATGTGGTTCAATTATACTTTAATAAATCCTTTTCAATTAAGCCTCTTACATGGTTCTTTTCTCAACATGAACATTCTACGAAGTTTTCGAATTGTGGTTGAATTTTGAGATCCCGTCTCGTTTAATGTAATAGATCTTTTTGCATTAGTGCAGTTCTTTCAGATTTGACCTACATTCCCTTCACTGCAACTTTTTCAAGCCGATTTTCCCATGTTCCTCATAAAGCCCCACAATTTCCTCTTCTTTGACACCGAGTTTAGATTAGACCCTTTAGGAGACACTATTCTGATTGATACCCCTTTTGAAAGAGAGTATTTTATAGGACAACTCAAAACTGCTAATAGAGAGTACAGCATTCGAAAGCACACATGTCGTGTACTATGTAGCATTTTTATTTCTTCGTTTTTCACAATTCAAATTTTGATTGATTCAAAATTGAACTTTGGAAAGGAAACGCTATCTTGAATGACGCCCTGTCGAATAGCTAACAAGCACTTCTTGCGTTAACGCATTCGCTCCATCACAGTTTCGTGCAAGTTCACCATTCTTGTCTTTCTTAGCAGTCCAAAGATATACTCTTGTTCCCTGATCTTGAACATATTTGACGGCCGGGATGAAATCGGAATCTCCAGAGATGAGAATAATGTTTTGTATGTTTGATTTAGAAAGCGTGATCATGTCCACTGCAAGCTGGATATCTACTTGTTTTTGAACGAAGTGGAATCCCTGCTTTTGCTTCTCTCCACGTCTAATTTTAAAATTAGTCAGCTTTTCAAGTCTATCCAGCAAGATCTCATTTGATTTGAACTCGCAATCATATACGTAAGTTCTAAACAAAGAGGAATCATGGTTTTTGCATACCAAATCACAAAATGCCTTATAATCAAGTTTGAATCCGTTTTCTATCTCATCCAGGACTTCCTTTTTCAAATAATAATTGTCAATGAGTACTGCAGCTCTTTCTTCAACCATTTTTTCGACCAGTTTTACGGAATTGTAAGAAATATATAATTTTATTCGAAAGGTATGTCACTTGGAATGCTTTTCTGGTAAGATCTTGAGCTCATAGAAACAATGAAGATCCGGGCTACTATGCCTCGCTGTTGGTCAAATGTCCGCGAGACTGCAGAGAAAACCGAGCGTTCAATCATGCTGGTAATCTCGTCGACTATAAGACCCAAATTTCAATATCCGTGGAAATCATATAATAGGGTGAAATCTGCAAACAAATTTGTGAATGCCTCAACCATTTATGTCAAGAGCTTGAGTTTGTTGATTCTTTGTTGAGACTTATCGACTCTCTTAATAGACAAAACAAGAAACCAAGTTTCTGACAGGAATAATTGTTTGTTAAAATAGCAGAAGATGAATCTCCTGAGTTTGAGGATAAATGGCTCCTCAAGAGACTTGAAAAGTTTGACAGAGTAGGTAAGTTGACTTAGTCGTTTAGTAGGTTTAAGACCAAGAAGAGCCTTGGATAAACAAATCACTTGAAAAAGAGATCTTGAGATTTCTCAGATAATATCATGGGAATTAACCTTGTGGTCCTCGCACCAAAGGTACATTGATGGTAACGTTCTTCACTCCCCTTCCGATGCAACAGAAATTGGAGCAGTCCAAGAAGTTAATTGGGCATCCGGGAATAAATGAAAATATCTAACTTATATCAATGGCGATACAAATCCACAGGTTTGAAGTTGAGAGGAGTCTTCATTCGCGTCGCCAACTTAATATGCATCTCAGAAAATATATTCTGACCAGACAGAAGGGTAGGGAAATGAGTTTAACCAGCTTAATCAGAACGAGGCCCGATATCACCGACTTCTTGGTGTCTCGTATTAAAGATACACCCGGGAAACCGAAATTCGTTAGAGGTGTCTTTCCAGAGACATCCAATTACTCTCAAATTGGAACTGCCTTTGATTACGCTTTTAGGTTTGAGATCTTGAGAAAATATCCTCACGCAAGAGAGGAACGATGGGTGTCTGAACAGGGAGAGTCACGGATAATTACAAATCCGTTTCCATACGTGAAAAAATGGGAGTATCCAGCCATTCATACAATAGAGTCAGCAAAATCAGCACAAAAGCAGTATTACTCAAACCCAAACAACAAGAACCTACAGAAATTGGTTGAGATGTGTTTCCGACTGGGTCATCTCGACATGGTCTATAGAGAATTCAAGCTGCCGTCAGGCCCTGTACCAGGGGATGGTCTCATGCCAGCTCCCGAGAAACAGGACGTTGATGATGTGATTGCGATGTTATCAAAGTCCAAGGAGTTTCTTGATTCCAAAAGATTTTCACAGAGCAGCACCATAGCATTGAATCCGACTTTCGGGCATTATTCGAAACTTGTAGGTGGAGCTGATGCCGACATCATTACATCATCCTCCCTAATTGACCTCAAGACCACTTCGCATCCGAGTATTGATAATTACGAACTGGCTCAAATTGTTGGATACTACATGTTATTGCGGATGAATAACGAAAATCCACTCCAGGTTTCACGGGATACAATATCGGAGTTTCCTGCGGTTCATGAGGTAGACATGTTTTTCCCAAGATTTGGGGTGGGATATGTGATACCAGCAGATAACATATCCCTCAGTAGAGAGGATTTCATTGAGTTCTTAAAGCTGCTAAATAACCCTCCTGAAGTTGTGGTAGACCCACTTCAAAAACTGAGGAGAGTTGGGTACTATCGTTCTAAGGCACTAAATGAGATGGGAATTAAGACCGTCGAGGATTTAGCCCAAATAATGGATGTTGGAGGTAAAAGCGGAGTAGTTAGAGGGATAAGTCTGGCCAGGCTCTCTTCTATCGCGAGAGACTTTCTGGAACGCAATATCGAACTAAGGCTGGGAGTGACAATAGATGAGGCAAGGTCACAGTTTGACTTCAATGACGAAGTATACCTTGACATTGAGACAACTGGTCTTTCATACGATTCGCAAATATGGCTTATAGGTATACTGTTCAAAAAGAGTGATAAATTGCTCCTTTTGTTTGCCCATGGACCAGACGAGGAAGAGGACATTTTGAAACAATACATAGAACAGGTCTCAAATGTAAAAGGAGACATTGTGACATTTTCTGGACATCATTTTGATAAGGGGTTCATTGAACAAAGGCTTAAAAAATACGGACTCTGGAAGAATTCGCAGAAACCGACCTTTGTAGATGTCTTATGTGTGATAAGGGATACGATCCAGATTCCAGTTAGCAATAACCTGAAGGACATGGCGGCATGGATGGGATATAATTTCAAACATCCAGATCTTTCTGGCTCTCTGATGCCAAGCCTTTACACAGAATATCTTATAAGTAATGATAAAGAACTATTAACCAAACTTCAAGAATACAACGAGGACGACATCAGGTCACTTACTTGTGTTGTGCGTTTCATAAGGGGTGCCCTTTCTTGAAATTAAGTTGTATGCTTGCCACCGCTGCCATTTTCCGCATTGGGTTCATAAACTTCTACCATATCGAAGTTAGTCTATTAAATCTAAGAGGCTGACGAATCAATCCAATTAAACCGTTAACAATAAGGAAAGATTATTCCACCAAAAGTCACCAAGAAATAGAGTTATTGACATCAAACACCAGTATTTCTCATCATCTTCCTATATTTGTCACGTACTCATTTTTCTCTTCTATCTTGAACACAGCAAAGTTTTCATAGCCATACCATAAGGAGGTGACTGTAGTTCACAAGATTTCGATCCCTTCTAATCTTTCAAATATTTCCTTTCTTTGCAGATGGTCTAAACTTGGGAGAGCTTTTGCGAGCCTGTCTACCAGAAATCCACTGAGTCTTACTGAACCATGCTTTTCACGGTATTGATCCCAGGCCCCTATGGCTGCCACCACAGCCTTAACTTCATTTTGGGTCAAACCATCTATCAAAATTTCTCCCTTTTCGACTACAACTTGCTTACTGACTTCTGATCTAACAGTGGTTTCTTTTGCATTAACTGGTTTAATTTCGGGAACAAGATATGAATAATTACTTTCACACAACTGTGTTGCATAACCCATGCAATAATTCTTCTTGAGAATAAGATGGGTGTTGTTTGTGCAGAACAACAACCCAATGGTTCATGGAAAGAGGGATAAT
>JAJYDZ010000162.1:0-3917 GCA_021790415.1 Thermoplasmata archaeon
ATGATTCAGTTCTATGCATAAATTGCTAACTTGCAGAATTAATGCGTTGAACATATCACGGCCTTAACTTCAGAGAAACACAGGATGGAAAGTCACAGCCAAGACGCCTCATTAGGGTCTGGGGGGTAAATGGGTCAGGCTGCATAAGGACAGGATGGGCCAGCGCTGGTACGACCTCTCAGCCTTACAGCAGATCATCCAGGCATCAGGGAGGATCGTCAGGTCGAAGGAGGATTGGGGGGAGACATACATACTCGAAAGGAGTGCTTTGAAGCTTATCAATAAATACAGGGAGCGAGTGCCCTGACTGGTTTTTGAAGAGGTTGGTCTGAGAAACACCTGAACGTTTCGGTGCGTCGTTGGTACATACCGTTGCTACGAACGTCAGTTGCTGGGAAACGCAGGCACGGCATAACGGAAAGTATGCTCAATTCGCTGCAGGGTGGATCTAAGAGAATAACGGAACTCTGCTTGGTTGCTAACCTACCGGTCGACAGGGGAAAGGTTATGATCGAGAGGATGGAAAAATTCGGTCTGCTCTATGAAACTGTCGGAGATGGAGGCACAGAGTACTGGATTGCGGAGAGAGGGTAGGAATGGCTCGGTCTCTACAGGTTGCTGAAGAAAAGACTTCCCGATACGGTATCATTTTGAGAGCGAAATACAATTTTTGATCAGAACGCAGACGATACTCTCCTCTTTTACTTGATTATCGTTGATTTCTCCCCCTTAGATACTAAACGTGAGAAACCAGCTAATACTAAAGGAACATCTAATTTTAAAGGGAAGCTTAGAATGCCAGACTGAAACCTCTTCTCTCTTCAAGTCGCCCATCATTAACTTCTATTTATCGCAATATCATCAGAATAGTGTGATAACAGCGGTACACAACTTTCCTTACCATATCCTCCTTGGCTCATTCCACGGTAGCGGATACGTTCCTGGAAATTAAATCGCAACTTTTGCCATTACGGTCACCCACATCCCAACTCTCTGGGTTTATCACTGATTCATTACAGACTATGTGGCTAAAGTCGCCTGCTTTACAGTCACTGAATTACAGTGATCTTCCGCATAAACCCGCTAACATGGAGTTTTCCAGATCCCTCAAACTGAATTCTAGGAATGTTTGATCGGTTACTCTTTATGACTTTCTCAAAGAACCAATGTTAAGCCTGTGTTGTGATCACTACATCAGAATTTCATTACTTTGTGGAAAAGCGCGTGCCTTCATAAAACACTATGCGCTGGCCAGCAGGCTCTTTCTCCGATTAGGGACTGGACCAAGCCAAAGGAGCAGTAGCGAAATTATCAGATTCAGGGTAACCAGCACGTCCCAAGAGATGACAACTAAACCTGGTTCTGGAAGAGGACCACTGTTGGGTGGATAGGAAGGCATATGGTATGTCAACGACGAGTTGAAAGCTCTCAGAAACCACGTTATCCACAGTGAGATGGTCCCGACAGTCAATTTAAAATCTTGAGAACCATACAGTGAACTCCTAATAGCCACAATTACGTAGCTGATCAGCATTGCCGAATCGGCGATCAACAGATAGAGACCCCAGTAGAACGTACCCATTGTGTTCTTGAAATATAGTCCGGAAAGTAATTCAATCCTAGCCGTTAGGACGACAGTCCATCCCCAGGCGAAGAGGGAGATTGGTAGGAAGACTGTTACCATCCTCAACTTTGCTCTCATTCCTGCCCTCCACTCACTTGAATGAAACTGAGATATGACCATTGCTGCAATCGTCATTGCGACCCCAGATGATTTTGGGGGTGCAGCTGATGATAGAACCAAGGTTATGCGGGCTAGGCAAAATGTTTGGGTTGAATTGGGCTTTTTTTGGGCCCGATTGGGAAAAAATAGGTTGCTCGTGCTAGTAAAAGGGAAAACAGAAATCCCTTCAGACTTACAGGGATTGCTGTTTTTTAACTTTAACGAACCTTCAGAAACTTCGTCTGAGATCTTTCGCTTTGTAGACAACCTAGGAAAAGCTGAACCCGATGAGTTAACTGAAATTGTTAGGGCCTCGTCTGATCCATTCAGAAGAATGATTGATTATGAGCTCGTTGTAGAGCAAGCGGAGAAGCGTCTTGTTACCACTGGGACAGGCATGGCCAACATAAGACAGGGGCTAGGGCCATTATTTAGTAAGCTAAGAGACAACCCAGATTTTCAAATGGATTTCATAGTTCTGGACAAAGAATTTCTCAAGAAAAATTCTAAAATTTTCAATGAAGTTTACAGGAAGTCTCTCTACAATGAAATTGTCATCTTCGAGAAGTCGCTTCAAGAATTAGTTGAAATAAATCAATCTTCTAGTCGTGTAACTTTATGGAGGTTCCCTCATCCGATTTTTTTCACCGTATCTATCGGCGATCCTGGTCTATGGGGAAGTGTTATGGTAGTCGAGTCTATACTTCCACTGGGGGATAGCCATAACCTCAATCGGCCACGCTTTGTTCTTAAGAAAAGGAGTAGTAATGGATTATATGACCGTTACTGGGCAGCTGTAAAGATAATGTTCGAAATTTCAAAGAAGCAATAATTTAGAGAAGATTCGAAAGACGCAATAATATTTCAAAAGGATGTATAAAAGGCGGACGGCGCTTCGTTTCAGACTTATACAGATAAGGTATCCCCAAGGTGTAACTTTCTTGAGGATAGGTGACAACCTAAATTCGTACTATAAAATTAGATACATTTAAGGATGGACTAGAAATTCGATAACTGATAATGTAATAGAATAGCTGCGATTACGGCAAGAAAACTTAGAAATGATACGTAAACCTGAATTAAAAATAAATAATAAAGAATCCCGGAGTACATTACCAAATGGAAATTGAAGAGTCCGTTACTTATGCATAAAGTGGCTAGTATTAACATCGGAGAAGCCAATATATTATGGAATTTTCTTCTATGATAATATCTTAATAGTGAAAGGAGTAGAATACCCAGTTCCAGCAGGAAGGTTATATCTACAGCGAAAAAAAGGGGGAATTTTATCATATTACTGTAAAACGGAAGAGATATGAAAATTTGAAAAGTCGCAAATGCAAACAACGGGACACATTTCCTTAAAGGCTTGTGACTAGAGCCACTATTCCGCCTCAGCTTTGTAGCTTTAAAATTAATATAGGTTTTTTCCACGAGTATCACAATGAAGTAAGTGAAAACTCCGATAGTACCGCCAACCGCAATGAAAATTACGGGATCATGAAACCATAATATTAAAGAGATAAATATCAGTAATAGGGCGGAAAAAGCAGAAATTCCAGAATATATTATCTCAGACCAAATTTTCCAGATAAGCCTGCTAATAGAAGAAAGATTGAGAAGTTTGCTTAATACGTTATTTGCTAATGCTATAGCGATTCCGCCAACCGCTCCAAAAATGATTGTGGGAATACCGCTCGTATCCTCTGCCAATATGAATATTAATGCAAAAAATAAACCAGAAGCGGCACCAACTGAAATATCATCTAATAATGAATGAAAGAATGACTGTGTGTGTGACCGAAAATTTTTTAGCTCTTTACCCAAAAAAATCGGAGTGAGTGATGACAATGCACCGACGGTAGAAATCGAAATAAAGGATGTCAGGCTTTTCGCGCGCGCTAGCCAAAAGCTAGATAACCAAGGAAAATAAAAGGAATAATTAAATAAATTTGAAAAAACATATCCAAAAATTATTGCGGTTGTCAATGTTATAATTATCCTTGAAAGAGTGGCGTGGGAGCTGAAGATGCTTTCATAAGAAACATTATAAGTATTCTTTTCATCTCGTTTAACTCCAGGGAAGCGTTCGATCCAGTTCATGCTTCCACCCATTAAACCAGCTAAAAATGACAGAGGTAGTACATAGATACCTACATAAGTTGGGAGAATCCTAGACACAATCGTACTTGCT
>JAJYDZ010000162.1:3927-5220 GCA_021790415.1 Thermoplasmata archaeon
AACTGCCCATCCACACGAAGAAAAAAAATGTACTCCATCTCTCAAAGCTATACTTTGGAAGTTTTCGGTCATTTCTCGGTGCCCTCCTCCACTGCCAAAGCATTATTCCGACTAATAGACCTGTGATAAGTTTAGCATTGATCTGAATTTCAAAACCACCAACTAGACCAGATACATATCCTGACAATGCGGCAGCGAGACTACCAGCAACCCTATCTGCCCATTCCTTGTCCGGTAACCAAAGGCGAAAGACAAATATAGCTCCAGAGGACGTTAAAATCCCTATTAAAACTAGGAAAAATTGAAGCGAGTACATATTAATGTCGGTCACCTTTAATTAGCCTATTTCTATCCCCGATCTTTCTTGATCGGTGACTCTTCCTGACAACGTATAATACACTTCCAGCTACAATAAACGTGGTGTTGGCAGAGATAATTAATAAGAACCTAACAAATGATACGTCCGTAAATCTAATATTTGTCTTTACAAGGACCTGTTTATCTAGCTCACTTACACCTGTTCCTGAACTTTGGTTGGAGAAATACTCTATCAGTAGACCCGTAGATTTGCTAATGTAATAATGCTCTACATATGTGTTCGTGGAATTTCCTTCATAATCCGCGTCTATCTGTTCCACTATGAAGGTTCCTGCAGGGGTAGATAGAGTAGTATTTCTAATAACGTAGACCGCATTTGACACGAAAGGAAAAGAACTCAGATTATAAACGGGGAAAAAATCAAAGGATCCTGAAAACGTAACTGTATTATTATAGAACCTTTTTTCATACGGTATACTAAACGTTAGGACGTTTTCAACGTTGATTGTGTCATTAGAATAATTTACGTATATTAGCGAAAAATTGTCAAAATATTCCTCAGTTACTTGTTTAGTTTCATAGCTTATCACTGTAATACATCTATAATCAGCAAACGATGAGGCTTTATCATATGGGGGCAATGATGGATGTAGGGCCCCTATAGCTCCAGCATGTGGGACTAATAAAATGCACAATAGAAATGGTAGCAAAATAGAAACTCGGATTCTCTTAGCTTTAGGAATTTTAATTTTCCAAAATTTAACCGGTTTCGTGTTGCAAATATTACATTGTGTTTTAAAATCTTCTTCCGTAACAACAGTTGCAATGATTTGCATGAGAGTAATGCGCTCAGTCCTTCTTCTTTCTTTTTAATTGTGAATTCTACACACACATCTGTCGGCTATTATGAGAATATGACGAAGCTATAATCCACTCACGTGACTCCCGAACATGCTAAACAGGTTTCCACACAAA
>JAJYDZ010000163.1 GCA_021790415.1 Thermoplasmata archaeon
AAAACCCTGTGCTACTCCTACAGGTATAAAGTTAAGTCTTTCTCTTTTATGATACTGGTAGAACTGCAAGTCATTTTTGAGTGTCAGATTTACACGGTATCTCTTCTCGCTAATTGGTCTTTTTACCCTTTTTCTTTTTCCATTTTTACCGGCTATTAAATAGGATTCTGCTGCTATATGATCTACAGAAACACCAAATTTGAAATTTAGATCATCGTATACGCTTGCAACGTTTTCTATACTAAAAAATGGCTGGGGTGGATTCCTCTCTGTGACGTAACTAAAAGCCCCGCTGTCTCCCATAACTTCTAGCTTTGAAAATGTTGTAATTTTAAGATATTCTCGGATATTGTTGAATCCACGTATACATAATTTGCCGGTGGGATCTTCCTTCAACTTCAGTTTTGACCTATAGTTACTTAGGCTAACGAGTATTCCGTCGTATGGTGGGTCCTCTTTATAAATTTGGTGAGCATAAACATCATTTGCGTAAGGGTTGTATCTATGCGACTCCGAGTACTGATCATTGTTCAAAGAGTAGCCCGGGTCTATTCTATCCTCCCAATCCGGTAAAAAAAATCTCATTAATATATTACCACTGAGCTGTAATACCTTGAAACATTTAATTGTTACTCCGTATGTTCAATGTATTTCATTAAAGGTCAACTCTTGAGCCAATTCTTCAAGTTATGCAATCTTATACCAATGGGTCCTCTATCAATAGTAACTCGTTTGTCAGAGAATTTATCCCAATCTACCTTAACAGTATTTAGGTAATCTTTTCCGAGTTCTAATAGTACATCTGAATACTTACTAGAATTTAATGCTTCTAAGATCCCTTCAGAAACAATTGGAGTCAATGATTTGGCCACTTCGTGCGTCATTCTCTGTTCATAAGGAGATATTAGAGAATTAGAATCAATCAGACCATACTTCGCTGATATTATCTTAACATCGATATTGCTTAAATTACTTTTTCGTAGTATCCTGTAATAAGGGCCATCGTATATATTGACTGCCGGTCCTTGTTTAAGATTTTTTTTAATTTTAGAACAAGAAACAATAAGAAGCTTCCTGTTCTGCTTAGTTGATTCATTTAAGCTTATTTTTATTCACCACCTATCGAGTAGTTGCAATTAATCGTGCAAACTCATATGAATTGTAAATACTGTGTTTGCTTTTAACAACTTCTATCCCAGCAATCAACATTTTTATATTTTCTATAATCTATAATTGCCGTCTTATTTTGCGTGAAATGACTAAAGTGTAAACACCGATGGTCGGTGACTCTTGATAGATGCGGACTGCATCAAGGATGTTGAACAAATTGAAAAGATAAGTTATTAAGGACTCCCAAGTTATAATTTAGATGGAAAAAGATACATTTAGAATAGTTGACGCAAAACCGAAATGTGTACGGGAAGTCCTAGATAAGAACAAATACACCTTGGACTACTATCAAAGAGAATACCTCTGGCAAACAAAGCAAATGCAGGAATTCATTGGGGATTTGAGCGAGAAATTTCTGCAAGAATATAATCCATCGCATCCAAGAAGTAAAGTGAAAGAATACGAAGGCTATTTCCTTGGTCCAATTATAATAAACTCAAAGGACAGTCAGATGTCAATAGTTGACGGGCAACAGAGATTGACTTCATTGACCCTCTTGCTGATTTACTTGCATCACCTTCAAGAGAATTCCTCAAATTCAGTATCCATTGATCAACTAATATTCTCGGAGAAATTTGGTGAAAAGTCATTTAACCTAAAGATAGAAGATAGAAAAGATTGCATGAAGAGTCTGTTGGAGACGGGAGAATATAGGCTTACGCGTGGCAATGATTCAGCAAATGAATCCATTAAGAACATTTTGGCCAGATACCATGAAATTCAGGATCTATTTCCCACAGAAATAGATGAAAAAGCATTGCCATATTTTATTGACTGGTTGACTGAGAAAGTATCGTTTGTAGAAATTCTTACGTTTTCTGAGGAGGATGCCTACACTATCTTTGAGACAATGAATGATAGAGGAGTACACCTTTCACCGGCAGATATGCTAAAGGGGTATATCTTGGCAAAGTCTCCTATCGAGGAAAGAAGTCGATTGAACGATATCTGGAAGGATAATAGATCAGGTCTTGAGGATATAGTGGATTCAGAGGATATCAATGAGGAATTCAATGAGTTTTTCAAGTCATTTCTACGTGCAAAATTTGCAGTTTCAATCAGGCAAGGGAAACAGGGTGCGGAAAATGAAGATTTTGAAAAAATTGGAACCCGGTTTCATCAGTGGTTCCGGGAAAACGAGAAAAAAATTATCGGATTGAATAATTCCCAGGATTTTGCAAATTTTATTAAGAGAGATTTCCAATTTTTCATGGATCTGTATAAGAAAATAGTTCATTATCAAGAAAATTTCGATTCTAAATTTGAAGGGATATACGACATTAGTAAACGGGGGTTGGCTTATTCAATATCTTACCCATTTCTTATGGCACCAATAAAATTGGACGATGATTCTGATACGGTAGACAAGAAGCTGAGACTTGCATCTATGTATCTAGAGTTCTTTGTAGTCTTCAGAGCGGTAAACAACACTAGATATCAACAGAGTTCGATACGATATACAATGTATTCTCTTACTAAGGAAATAAGAAACAGGGGGATTGAAGAATTAGCAGATATTTTCAAAGACAGGATTCTAAATATGGAATATGACTTAAGCGGAGTGAAAACACTAAAGCTAAATGGGCAAAACAAAAACTTCATACACTTTTTGCTAGCTAAGATAACTTCTCACATAGAAAGAGCCTCAGGTCTTGAATATCAGTTCAAAGAATACATGGAAACTAAATATGATGTTGAACACATAATGCCTGCAAATTACTATAAGCAGCATCCGAATGAATTTGAGGATGAAGATGAATTCGAAGACTATCGAAATAAATTGGGTGGACTCTTGATACTACCTTACAGTTTTAACAGAAGTTATGGAGCTATGCAATACGAGCAGAAAGTTGAACATTATTTTGGGCAGAATCTACTCGCAAAATCTCTAAATGATAAATGTTACACCAATAATCCGGTTTTTCTTAAATACATCACTGGTTCAGAACTACCATTCAAGTCTTTTCCTCACTTCGGAAAGGAAAGTATCAAGGAAAGACAAGATCTTTATGAAAAAATAGTAGGTGAGATCTATAATATAGAGAAACTTTCGGAAATCGTGGCAGAGTGATATAGACTTCCTATTCTCAATTATCGATGCATAAGGGATAACATGGCGACCTTTCAAGAAGTTTCAGTTACGATTTCAATTATTTAGTTTTGTATAGAAAACACCATACGAAATGCTATCGCCATTCCTAAATTTACTTTTAACAAGTTGGCAGCCGTAAGTTTCAGACTGTTCAGGCAATGCTATCCTTTTTTTTCCTTCAGCTTCTGAAATAACTCATTGGAATAACTTTGTATTTCAAAAGAGTCATAACTGTCTCTGTACGGCCAGTTACCAAGTTCTCTTAGTGGTTTTATATTTAGATATTTTCTAAGTTGTAAGTTTTTGTCTCCCAGGAACTTATTTATTTTTGTTTGATTATTTAAATAAAAAGTATATCTGCCTTTTTTAGACCTTTGGAAAAAAATCAATCTCCCCTTCTCACTTTCACTAAGATTGTATTCGTCAAATCCATCGTTAGTAATCACGAAGCAGTTTGGGTCATCTCTGAGCTTACGGATAAGTCTTTCATCTGCTTTTTCATCAGTGAATGTTGGTGTAAGGGAATATTTGTCAGCAATATTTTGGTATCTTTTCCATATTTCGTTATTAGAATTCTTAAGCAACCTGACAGTTCCACTGTCAATGTATACACCAGTTACCATAATAGAAATTGTCTCTAAATCTCTGAGACAATCTTCAAGGTACGATATGTCTGGATATAGTCTATTCTCATCTTGATAGCCTCTCTTTTGGCCGTTGTGAAGAATACTGCTACCATCAACATACAACTTTAACTCGGAGAACTGAAACGCCTCATTCGATTGATCGTAAAACCCAAGCAACGAATAACTAGAATTTTCTAGAATCATTATTTTTACTTCTTCTTGGTTAGATATGCGGTTGAAACCTGTATAACTAACTCGGGGCATAAACATCAATAAATCCGAATAAATCAGATCCAATTTTTCTGGCGGAATATTATTAGATTGTATTTCCTTGAGCTTCTCTTTTTTCCATAACAAGACTGCAAATAACAAGGCATGAGTTTTATCTTTAAACTTCAGAGAATATTCAAGGTTTTCTAAAAGCCTAACCGATTCCAAAGTTTGTTTGTTAGGAGCCCTAAATCCTTTTCCGTCCGAATAATCGTCAAAATTTACAAATCCAGCCTCTTCAGAAATCAGCATTTCGTCTATCATCCTAAAGCCTTTTTTCTTTGCATGATCCATTATGACCTTTGAGCTTTTTGAGTTCTGGATACAACCATTGAAGAACTTAACCGAACTCTCAAATTCTTCTTCGAGCGTGTATTCTTTATATTTTGCGTCCTCGTATAATCTCCCAACAGAATCTTTCCAATAAATTTGGTCTGCATATTTTTCTTTTAGTCTGTTTATGGCGAAAAATATTCTATTTTCATAACTCTCTAAGAAGTCTTCAACTTTCCAGTAGCCCCAGGAATCAGACCAATACATAACGTGTCCCACAAATACAAGGAATATCTTACTATCAGGAAACCTAAGCTTTGTGTTTCTTTCCTTGAGAAAGGCTTCCGATGGCTGACTCCAAAATATGTTTTCTATCTCATTTTCAATTACAAATCTACTAAATTCATCAATTCCCAACATAGTTTCTGTAGAAGTGATTAGAAACACATTTGACCAATCTAAATTATAGTATCTCATATCCACCCTTCCACCCACTTTCTCATCTCCTTTCTGTCTTCATCCTCAAAGGGAATGTTAAGGTAATGCTCATACTGTGTTGTCGTGGTATGCCCTTGGCTCAGTGCTATCTGAAGTGCTTTATCGGGATAATAAAACACAAGCCAGGACTCCCAGGTCTTTCTGAAGGTCTTGTTGTTGACAGGATTTCCATCCAGGATCCGTATCGATAATCTTCTAAGCTTCATGTCCAATGCTGGCAGTTCAGGTAAGGGATAAGGAACCTGGAACAAATCAGGCAGAAGGGTCTTTCCCATATCCG
>JAJYDZ010000164.1 GCA_021790415.1 Thermoplasmata archaeon
GGTAATCATCTTTTGCAGTTTTTATAACTTCAAGAGAGTCGACCCCTACCTTCTCACATGCGAGTGCCAATTCGTTTGTTAACCCAAGAAAAACAAATCTTGCATAGTTATCCACCATTTTCACCATTTCTGCAGTATCCGGATCCGATACCATTATAATTTTACCTCCAAGTTTTTTCAGTATTTCTCCTGCCACAGATTGCGATCTTGGATCAGAAGCTCCAATAATTTTGGGAAGTGTTCTAAAATCTCTAATGGCCTGTCCCTCTATCATTCTCTCTGGTGAAAAAACCAATCCTATGGATTCCGGAACCTTAAGACCAGCGGATTCGATTTTTTTCTTAACAAGACCCATAGTTGTACCGGGGGGAACCGTTGACTTAAGCATTATCACATCACCATGGTTAAGGTTGGGCAAAATAATGTCAAGCGAACTTTCTAATTGGGAATAGTCAACATAGTCATTCTCGGGACTAAATGGCGTTCCCACCGTCACAATCTTGACGTTAGCCTCCTTCAGTCTTGATTGTTCACTTGTAATCTTCAGTTTTCCAGATTCCATCGATCTTGCAAGTTCTTCATGGAAACCTGGTTCGTTGATCGGTACCGAACCCTCATTTATGCTTTCAACCTTTGATTTGTCGACATCAAAGCCAATCACATCAAAATCACGTGACAAAAGTGAAGCTAAGGGCAACCCAACATATCCCAGTCCTATAACAGCCAATTTCATGAGAAACACCTATGGAGGTATGATGCCTTGACCATTGATAAAGTAATGCTCAGCTTTCAGGTAGGATGACATTGTTCCGACGTCCCACCAATAGTTAATTTTCATAGACTTTCCGAAAAGCAAGTGTTTCTTTGCCAGTTCCGGAAACAGTTCAGTCTCAAGCTTGAATTTTCTTGGGGCAAGGTAAGATTCACTGTTCTGAAGGAATTTTTTCCCGAATATATAAAACCCAACATTGACAAGGTTTGACTTTCTTCTGATTTTTATATTTTTTTCCAGAAACTCCGAGATGGAACCATCATTCTCAAGGTATATCTGTCCAAATCTTTTTGCCTCTTCTTCATCATTCAGTTCAAACAATGCCATGCTTACCGGTGCTTTCACTTTCAAATGATAATTGAACAATTCTTGGAGGTTGACATCAGTTATGATGTCACCATTCATCACAACTATGTCATCATCCACACCAATTTCTTGCAAGGCAATTGAGAGGTCACCGCCAGTTTCCCATCCAAGCCCCTTGACAACGGAAACATCATGCATGTTTGTTTTCTCCAGATAATTTTGGACTGTATCGTACTGCTCAGACACCACTATGTAATGATGCTCTATTGGAAGATTGCCAAAATTTGCAAGCAAGTAATCTAGTACAGGTTTTCCTCTCACAGGAAGAAGCGCTTTCGGTATTATGTAAGATAGTGGTCTCATTCGTGTACCTTGCCCAGCTGCCAAGATAACAGATTTCACAGCTAAAGAATACATTTGCTTAAATAATCTTTCTCTTCATATGACAATCTACCCATAAATTTATGAAATAGCACCAAATCTCAGAAGACATTAAAAAAATTAAGAAATAGTTCAGCGAGAAACCTCTCTACGCATATGAGAAGGAACATAGGGATTAAAAAGAGAATGGAAATAATGCCGATCACCATTGCCAGAGGTGTTCCGTTTGCTCTTGGTTATGTTTTTGGATAAACATTTTTAAACATCATTTGAACTGCACACGTGTCAGACTGAATCTAAAAATTTTATTTGTGTAAAATTGACGAGGAAGACTTGAAGCATATAAAGGAGAAGAGCAAGGAGTTAATGCTCCTCCTCAGAGAACTTTTAAGCTACTTTCACTACCTTAATGATGGACATGAACTAGAGATAATTTCTCATGAATGGGCGAACCAATAGGCTAGTGAGAATGGATACTGTGTTATAGTGCACAATGTAAAGAGAGCGATATATGTCAAGGAAGTGGGAGATTAGAGCCAACAGGGAGTGAATAAGCTGAAAGCAGAGATTGATCAGAAATTTTTGGCATTTTATTGTATAAATCAGGAAAAAAAGAGCAGCTAAACCAATAAATCAATCAAAAATCACCAAAGGGATCAAGACGTGACAATAACATATTGCGAATAGGACGTTTGTTCCACAGAACTTCACACTCAAAATAATTAAGTATACAGGAAAGATATCAAGTAATGTCGTTATTTACAATCGATAGGATAAAGATTTATAGAAATGCCTATAAAAACTGGCCCTACGTTCTCTACAGGATGTGGAGAATTCAGACTAAGAAATCAAAAAATACACCTATCCAACTCGTAAAAGCAATCTTAAGAACAGAGAATCAGGACATTGAGGTACCGCCTGGAGTCATTTCAAGCTATGCACATATCGTGAATAATGAAAATCCTAGGATAAATAATGCAATAGTGGCTGGAAACATATTATCATTTTTATATGACAATCACAACATTAAATTTGATTTCGGTAAAAGTGAGGAGATTTTTGCATCTATTATCAATGAAGAATACAGCTTCTTGGACGTCCTAGACAAAGAGGTTATAGATATTGGTGCGAATATAGGTGATACAGCGATTTATTTTGCTCTAAATGGAGCAAAGAAAGTTATATCATTCGAACCGTATCCTGCAACATTTGTTCTCGCTGAAAAAAATATAGGCATGTCTGAATTCAAAGAAAAAATTCAGATAATTAATGCTGGATATGGAAAGGACAGAAAAATAAAGATAGATACAAGTTTTATTCCGGATACTGGCTCAGATATTATAGAGAGTTCAAAAGGTACAGATATAGAAATATATTCACTAGAAACTATAATGAAGAAGTATAATATAAATTCCGGGGTATTGAAAATGGATTGTGAGGGTTGCGAGTATCATCTCCTTAATGAGAAGAATGAAACATTAAGGAATTTCTCCAAGATACAGATAGAGTACCACTATGGTTATGAGAAGCTTGTCGAAAAATTAAAAGAATCAGGTTTTGAAACAAAATTTACAACTCCCATAAAATCATGGAATCACAGTGCTGGGAAGGCTATGGTTATGGGTTATGTTTATGGGAAGAAGTTGTGAGATAAAATAACAGGTCCGTCTTACATACATGTTGATCCTATTTTATCAGTCCAAGTAGTAGAAAGATGTATATTATTAATATGAGTTAACTTCTTGTAGAGACACAAAGAGATTAATGTGTTTGATGGCGTCAATACAAGTGACGGAAAGTAGCCCACAAGGTTCACAGATGCTATGACATTCCACAAATTCTTTTACATTGTGAACAGGAGATTACCCCACAGTGTTATGCACTAGACAATTCAATGTACCATCTCTCTTGAAACTTTAGTCACATAATGCATATACAAGGCTTGTGTGGATTTGCAGTCATACCTCCTTACTCCATCGAACCGAATCTCATAGAGATGGTTCGGAAACTGGCAAAGATAAGTGCGACACATAACAGATACTTTTCAACAGCAGAACTCGACCTCAGGAATGCACAGGAAATGTAATTCGGGAAATGATCTATAAGAAAATGTGAACTGAAAAGTCTATGCGTAATCACTTAAGTTCTTTATGTATAATGTGATCAATAATATTTAGCAATCCCTTCTCCAAGCTGACTCTATGGGTAAACCCAAGAGATCTTAATTTAGAAATATCTGCAGATCTTCTTAAAGGATCTGATTCTGGAAGGGGTAAAAATAATTTACTTGAGCTTGATTTACACACGGAAATAACTTTATCGGACAATTCTAAAATTTTTATTTCTTTATCATTTCCAACATTGTATATTTCTCCAGGAGAACCTTTCGCCAGAAGAAGTGATATTGCTTGGACTGCATCTGAAACATATGTAAAGGATCGAGTCTGATTCCCGTTTCCATATATTGTCAATGGTTCTCCATTCATAGCCTGTTGTATAAACCTGTCAACAACCCTACCATAAAAATCGCCACCTCTCATTCTAGGTCCATATATATTAAAAAATCTTATTATTATGTTTTTTAAACCATACTCCCTCTCATAAGATTTAATAAGTGCTTCCCCGAATCTCTTTCCTTCATCATAAGGAGCCCTCGATCCTATGGTACTCACACGTCCGATATAGGACTCGGGTGTTGGGACAATGTCAGGATCACCATAAATTTCAGAACTTGAGGCATAAACATAAAGGGATTTGTCTCTCAAGGCCAATCTTATCAAGTTGTCATTTCCCCTGGAGTTGGTCAGTGCAACTTCCACTGGAAGAGTTTCCCACTCTACTCTACTGGCCCTACTTGCAAGATTTACTATTATATCAAAATGCTTTTGGCTTAAGAATTCTGAAATGTCCGACTTTACGAATTCTATACTGGAACGGACGTTTGACAGATTTGACTCTTGGCCACTTGAAAGATCGTCAACAACAGTAATCTCATATCCTTTTTCAAGCATGTACTCAGTCAGGAAAGAGCCTATAAATCCTGAGCCACCAGCAATAAGTATCTTTTTCATAATCTCCCTAATCCATGGTATTCGAAACCTTCTTCCATGGCCCTGCCTCTATCAATAAATCCTCTTCCATCAATTATAAGAGGATTTTCAGCCATCAGTTTCTTAAGCTTGTTAAGTTTTATAGTTTTGTATTCAGAGTGATCTGTAAGGATGACAGCGACATTAGCACCGTTGCAGGATTCATACAAGTCCTTGAATATGCCATTTCCACTGACGAATGGGTCTGTCAACCTAACCTCAAAGTTCCTTCTAGACAACTCACTCCTAACAGCATATGAAGGAGCATACCTAGAATCATCTGTATCGCCCTTAAACGCAACCCCAAATATAGAAACTGTGCCATTTGATCTGAATCTGGACACAAGATCTGCAATATGTGTTGGCATTAAAGAATTGACATGCTGGGCAGATCTTACCATTTCCAGCTCAAGACCGGTTTTTCTCATTATTCCCCGAAGTATGAACGGATCCTTGTTTAGGCAAGAGCCCCCAACACCTGGTCCAGGGATTAGGAGTCCGGCATTTCTTGGGTAATCATCTTTTGCAGTTTTTATAACTTCAAGAGAGTCGACCCCTACCTTCTCACATGCGAGTGCCAATTCGTTTGTTAACCCAAGAAAAACAAATCTTGCATAGTTATCCACCATTTTCACCAT
>JAJYDZ010000165.1:0-1469 GCA_021790415.1 Thermoplasmata archaeon
GACAGGGTAGGGGGTTTTGATGGTAGGCTTTATATCACGGTTCTGGACTCCCAGGGGGCTGCAGCCGGCAGACCTCAAGGCTATTGCATCTTTTTTAAAATGTGTTATCTTGTAAAAGGAGAAGGAGAAATCAAATGAAACAGGTAATATTCCGGAATCCGGATGCTGCACAAAAAGGTTATTCTCTATTGTTACAGATAGGGACCGTTGTATATACAGGCAAAAAGGGAGAGTATATAGTACCGGAAGAAAGCATCGAAGCACTCAAAAAGGAAAAAGTAGCGTTTGAAATACAACAAATAAAAAGAGTCGAAAGCGCCAGTAAGTAACGTGGCGCATTATGTAAAATTTGAGGTCCTTTTACCTACTACGTTTATAGACTCAGTCGGATCGAAGAAAAGTATTCCTTTAAAAGAGGTAGAAGAGTTTTGCGAAAATATTCGTAATGAGTTTGGCGGATACACAGAATCTAATCCTGTTTCTGCTCCACCATTTAAAGGCTGGTGGGTATCAAAAGATATTGTTTCCATAGATTTCCTTATTTCTGTTTTTACTTTAGTTAAGCTCGAAGATGAAAACCGAGCAAAAAAATTCTTTGAGGACTGGAAGCACAAGCTCGAGAAAAGTCTTAGCCAAGAATTTATTTTAATAACTTTTTACCCTATTCAAATTCTCGGCGAACTATAGTGGACGTCCACGGCTGGCCGGCGTGCTCGAGCACGGCCCGTCCGTTCGTATTATGCTGCTCCTCATACGGGATATCGTTCGTTTAATGCCCTGCAGTATGCCTATGCTTTAGGACCTGTCTTCGAGGTCCTCGAGGGCCTGCGCCGGTCCGGACCCGGGTTTTGGGTGTCCATAAGGATCCGCGCGGCTTTCATGCTAAAAGAGAATGATCTGGTAGGTGAATTTTGTACGAGAATTTACGGTTTGGAGTGGTTCTGCGAGGGTAAAACCGTAAGTTTCTGTTCAAATGCCCCCGCTGGTCCTACTGACATTTTCACTCGGCTATCACATTATTATATTGACATGTTGTTAATTTTACCCTACATAAATAGAAGCTAAGGGGTGAGAAAAATTATAAAAAATGAAGATCAAGGAGGATCTATGAAAAAAATTCTTTTCGTTGTTTTTACAGTGTCCTTCGCCATGTTCTCTACAAAAGCCTTTGCAGGAAGTTATGCTGGCGTAGCAATAACACAATCTGCTGACATCAACGGTATTCACCAAGATGGGGGGGGTAGTAGTGGTTAATCCCAATAGCTTTAAGATTACTATTACCCTTATAGTCTACAATAGTGCATCAGGCCGCTCCTTATCTGTCCCTATTGGTACACTTTTTCAGATGGGTAGTGTTGCATATACTACACCAATTGATATTCCACCAGACGGCGGTTGGTTTATTGCTTATGATCAGCTTACACCTCTCACTCACACTACTTTTTATACAGCATGGATTACAGGATATA
>JAJYDZ010000165.1:1479-5186 GCA_021790415.1 Thermoplasmata archaeon
GTGATTCAGTTTCAAGAACTACTCCAGCAGGTGTAACCATAAGAGAACCTATTATTAAACCTATAATAAGTGTGGTCACAAATTCGTGGAATAGTAGTAACGGTGGTTCTACATCATCCATTAACTATAGTACTGTACCTCCACAATAGATAAATAAGCTGATCACGAAAGAAAGTCTCATGCCCTTCATATAAGGGGTGGCTGTATGCTTAAATCCTTATCCCTTAGCTTATTTCACAAACAATAATTTATAAAAGACAACAGACGTTTTAAGTTGAATGAACCTATTATTATAGAGAGAGTTTATGCACAGCTACATATCAAATAAAAACAAAATCCAAGGATTTATCCATTGTTAAACTCCTCAAAACATATTGTAGATGAAAAAGCTGATTTGATTTTTTTTAATATCGGTATTTTTCTAATATTCTTAATTACAGGACTATTGTTATATAAAGCGTGGTTCCTTAGTTCTTTTTTACCAATGGATGATATGGGATATATCTTGCATAATCCATATATAACAAGCATCACTACTGTCCAACTGTTTACTAATGAAAGCATAGTAACATATTGAAGTCAATAGATAAATCAGTCAAAATGTTTTTTATCGATTTGAACTTGAAAAGGCTTTTAAGCCATACTCTTGTAGCAATACAAAAGGAGATGGCTTATGAATATAGGAACAACTGTGTTTTCTCAGCTTATGGATTTCGTACCGGCTTACGAGTTTCGGAAATGCGTAGAACGATACGGCGGTAGTTACAAAGTACAGAGTTTTTCTTGTTGGGAACAATATCTATGTATGGCTTTTGCCCAACTAACATTTCGGGAAAGTCTAAGAGACATAGAGACATGTTTAGGGGTGGCAGAGAATAAGCTTTACCACATGGGAATACGAGGCAATGTATCCCGTAGTACATTAGCTTATGCGAATGAGACCCGCGACTGGCGTATCTATGCTGACTTTGCCCAAGTGCTTGTCCATACTGCAAGAGCTTTGTACGCCAACGATGATTTCGGGTTAGAACTCAAACAAACAGCGTATGCTCTTGATGCCACTACCATTGATCTTTGCCTTTCTTTGTTTCCATGGGCTAAATTCCGTAAAGGTAAAGGTGCTGTGAAGATGCACACGCTTTTAGATTTACGCGGGAATATACCCACTGTTATCAAGATAACAAACGGTAAAGTCCATGATGTAAATATTCTTGATGATCTTATTATGGAAGCTGGTGCGATTTATATTATGGATCGTGGTTACCTGGATTTCGCCCGCCTTTACAGGGTCAACCAATCTTTGGCATTCTTTGTAACTCGTACGAAAAGCAATTTTAATTTTAAGCGTCTCTATTCTCAGCGCGTTGACAAAACCACGGGCGTGCAATCCGATCAAATTATCGTAGTCAAAGGTTTTTATGCAAGAAAAGATTATCCACAGCATCTACGTAGGATTCGTTTCTTCGATACAGAAAATAACAGACGACTAATCTTTTTAAGCAACAATTTCACATTACCTGCGTTGACCATTGCTCAGCTTTATAAATGTCGCTGGCAAATAGAATTGTTCTTTAAATGGATAAAACAACATCTCCGAATCAAGGCATTTTACGGCACTACGGACAATGCAGTCAAAACACAAATATGGATTGCGATCTCGGTTTATGTTTTGGTGTCCATTATAAGGAAACGGTTAAAACTGGAACACAGCCTTTACACAATTCTACAGATTTTGAGTGTAACACTTTTTGAGAAAACTCCAATCTGTCAGATACTTGCAAGTATCGATTGCCCTAAGAATGATGACCTCCTATACAACCAGTTGAATTTATTCAAATAACAGTTGGACAGTAGTGAACAAGCATATCATTACATAATATCACTTATATTTTTACTCATACCTTTACCGGCAAGTGGGCACCTCTGCATATTATGGCTTATATGCTATTGTATCAGTTTTTCGGCTTAAATGCGCCTATCTTTCATGCAGCAAATGTCATTATATTTACTGCTGATGCTTTTCTTGCTTATCTGATTGTTGGAGAGATAATACATAATAAATACGCAGGCATCATTTCTGGCTTATTGTTTTTGGTCGCTCCTATTCAAGTTGAATCTATAATGTGGATTTCTGAATTAAAAACAACCCTTGCTAATTTTTTTATCTTCAGTTCATTCCTTATCTACATTTTTTATAGAGAAAGTGGGAAAAAAAACCAGTTAATTCTAAGCATCTGCTTATGGGTAATGGGCTTGATGAGTAAGGGAACAGCCTTTACATTGCCTATTATGTTTATCTTGTATGACTTTTTATTTTATCCTGAAAAATTTAGGAAGTTTTATAAATATTATATACCTTTAATAGCTATTAGTACAATATTTGTGCTTTCATATTTTATCTTTTTACATGACGTGCATTCAAATATTCCATTCTTGCACCATCTACAGCGGGCAATAGTGAACACTGCTGGCTTATTTTCTTATCCGCTACACCAAATCGTTCCGCTCAATATGAAACTATTTTATTTGTCATTGCCATACCAATCATGGTTCAGCATTCATATTATTTTTTCTATAATATTTTTAATCATTATTGTTTATATTGTATGGAAATGTTATAAGAAGTTGCCTTATATAAGTTTTTTTCTCTTATGGTACGGAATAAATATTACACCAGGCAGTGGTATTGGAAATGTGCCAGCACCGTTATTTGGTACAATTTTACAGGGATTTGATCATTATTTAGTATTACCTTATTTTGGTATTGCATCACTCCTTGGCATAGGTTTATGGGAATTGAATAAACGGCTAATCTGCATCAATTATAAAATAGTATATTTGGTATGCTTTATACTTATTTTCACATCTCTTGGCACTATTACTATAAAGAGAAGCCATGGTTTTATAAATAATATCGAATTATCCAAGTCTCTTACAGAGGAATACCCTAAAAATCCAAGTCCCTTAGCAAGCCTTATTGGAGCATATTTGTTAAATGATGAAACAGAAAAAGCCCAATTCTATCTGCATGAAATGAATAAGCGCTTTCCCGACAATCCATTTACTGATTATTATAATGGTGTTTTCTTGACTTTACAGAATAAAGACAAAGATGCAGAAGGGATGTTCCAAAATGCTAAACAAGAGTTCCACCAATTCCGTATAAATGATTACTTGGCTGCCACAAATCTATTATTCACCGTTTACGATCCCCCATACACCAGCCTATCTATTGATAGAATACAGTTATTGAAATTAAAAAATGGTCAACTACATCCTCGAACATTTTTTGCCAATATACTTTGTAATGCAACTTTCCCAGCTATTCTTGCTCCAATGTATACATTAGAGCAATTACAGCGTAGTTTCATTCATTCATTTGATTTAGAGCCATTAGGTAATATTATGTATGGGTGTAATCTCTTGATGAAAGAAAATAATCTATCGTATGCATGTGCACAATTTAATCTGGTACTTTCTATTTTTATAAGAAACAAACCATATTTTACGATAATCCCGTCGGCATACATACCGCTTTTGAGGTTAATAGAACATAATAATTGTAGAGGTGTTAGCTTTTTCTAAACTGGCCCCAGCTCACGAAACGGAGATTTAAGTACGTTAAGGAAAAAATGTGTCAGGAAAAGCTCTAAGACCCTTGATGGAATATGTCAGTAAATTCATAAATACACTCTATTCTGACGCTT
>JAJYDZ010000166.1 GCA_021790415.1 Thermoplasmata archaeon
TGGATGAAGGTGGCAGAATCACTTCGTGAGGTAAAGGCAAGAAAATGGATCACAAAGGAAGAGCCTATATTAATTGGAGTTAGTGTTGACTGACATACCCCCATAATGAAGGATTGGAGATTCTCACTTTTACCTTCTTTTCGTCTTCATCACTTGCGATCTGGACGGTTTTATGAGAACCCATTGCTGAGTTTAAACTCGCTTCAGTCATGAACCTTGCCCCTTTAGAGATATTTCTTCAACCTGCTCCTCTACTCAGACTGCAGAACGGAGACATTGCGAACCTCATGTGGAAGTTCTCTCGGTTCAATAGTCGAATGAGAATTTTCATCCATGACTTTCTAACGGTTTTCACTTGAGAAGTTTCTCTTGCCTGAATCTTAATACCTTTGCAACGTATATTGGTTTTGCAATTCATCCACATCGCAAGCTCGGTGGGTTTCTTGCTCAAATCATTGTAAGGAATAAGGAATGTACATTATAAGATATTCAGAGATTGGTCTAAAGGGAAAAAGTTCCAGAAGGCAAATGGAATCTAGGTTGGTCAGCAACGTTAAATATGCATTAAATACAAATGGATTGAGCGCAGAAGTTAAGTGTGTATTTGGAAGGATATACGTTGAATCAGATGAACCCTCAATTGGTAACATTCTTTCACGAATTTTCGGGATAAAATCTTACTCGAAAGCCAAACGATTCAAATTGACCGAATTTAAAGATATTGTTGACACCGCAGAGCAACTCTTTGCGGATCAGGTAAAGGGAAAAACATTTTCGGTAAGAACAAGAAGAATTGGTGACCACAATTTTAAATCAATGGAAGTATCACAGGCAATTGCGGACAGACTTTTTGAAAAATCTTCAGGTGTGAACCTTAATAATCCAGAGGTTGAGGTATACTTGGAGATACGGGATAATCAGGTCTATTACTTTACAGAAAAAATGAAGGGGCCAGGCGGGTTACCTTTGGCAACAGAAGGAAGATATCTTGCCCTCGTTTCAGGAGGGATTGATTCTCCGGTGGCAGCTTGGATGATGATGAAGAGAGGGTCTCCAGTGGATTTCCTTTTCATATCAATGGCTGATCCAATTGATACCATGGAATTCTATCGCGCCATCTCTATCCTCCACAAAAACTGGTCATATGGATACAGTTCAAACACTTTCATTTGTGACTTCAGACCGTATATACCAGAAATGATGAATCGAACAACAATTAAATTCCCGAACGTGACTTTCAAGAAAATAATGTATTCCATAGCCGAGGCAATCGCCATAGAGCACAAATATAATGGGATTATCACCGGAGAATCATCTGGTCAGGTTTCATCACAGACTCCTGAGAATATCAAGGAATTGAGCTGTGGTATGACTATACCAGTATTAAGGCCACTCATAGGATTTGACAAAGATGAAATATCAGATCTCGCAAGAAAAATAGGAACATTTCCCTCTTCACCAATGGGTGAATTCTGTTCCCTATTTGCTGAAACACCTATTACGAGGATTAAAAAAGAAGAACTGGAATCGGACATGCAAAATGTTACTTTTATAGAAAGAGCGGTTTCATCAATACAGGTTAAGAAGACAGCAAGGGCAATTAAGGTTCTGGATGAATTTAATGATGAGGATTTTCATTTTTCTGGCTCTGAACTTGTAATTGATCTCAGAAACCCGGTTGAATATAAAAGTTGGCACTATGAGAATTCACTAAATCTTCCGTTGCCTAAGGCAATAGAATTGATCAAGTCCAGTAATCATCCTGATGAGATTGTATTTTATTGCAGTATGGGACTTCAAAGTGCATATCTCGCTTCTCTGGCAAGAGATTCCGGAATAAAAGCAAAATACTATTCAGCTGAAAAATTAAGGAAGATAGATGAATCAAAAAGAATTATTCATTAAGTGATGTTCCTTTTTTAATATTTTTATGAGACATTTTTTCAGCCTCTATGATAGCTTTTTCTACTGCATCTTCGGGGCTACTTGCAACAATGAACGTACCTTCCCATTTTCTTTTCGGTTTTAGTTCAATGGAGTCAAGCGAGATAACCGATTTTCCCTCAGAAATTGCAAAGGAGGATTCAGATATAGTCCCATTTGAACCGTCTATGGCAATTAGAGAATGACATGCTCTTATTATGAGGAAATTTCTCGCAAAGCCTATTCCTGTTGGTATTGGAATAGTCGTATACTTGTTTGATTCGCCGTGGGCATATCCAGGTAATATTCCAACTACAATTCCTCCGGCTTCATATGCCCCCTTGGCAGCATATTCCATAACACCGCTTAATCCACCATTTATCAGAACATTTCCACTTTTGGCAATGAGTTCTCCCACTCTCTCCGCTATCTTTAGATACTTTTCCTGCGGAGAGGCTCCACCCAAAAAACCGATGTTGTAGGATTCTTTCACAGGAGGAGATAGATTAAACATATTAATAGATAAATACCATTGATGCGATCACTAAATTCATTTATAATGTCAGAAGTAACATGTCAGAAATTACATGGTTATTTTGGCAGTGGGATATTCCAAATTAAACCATTAATCTCACTAGAAAAATTGTTTAAGTTCCTACCAATAACCCTATAATGCATTCTTCTGAGCTAAGGGAATTTTATAAGAAAACAATCAATGAGCGGATAGATCTAGTATCTGCTTTTTCAGATCTGGATAAAGAACAGATAAATTTGCTTAAAAACACAGGTTCCCTTAACGGGGAAATAGGGGATAAACTCATTGAAAATTTCATAACTTCAATGGAGGTTCCGTTCGGTATTGCTACAAACTTTCTCATTAACGGGAAAGATTATCTTATACCTATGGCTGTTGAAGAACCATCGGTTATTGCTGCCTGTTCAAATGCAGCAAAAATTGCCAGGAAATCAGGTGGATTTAAAGCTGTATCTACGAATTCTATGATGATAGGGCAGATTCAAATAACTGATGTGCCTGATATGATAAGATCAATAAAGATCATAGAAGAACAGAAATCGCAAATACTAACTCTGGCAAATTCAGTGAGCAAAACGTTACGTGAAATGAATAAAGGTGCCGTTGATATTGAAATAAGAATACTTCCAGTGCTTGAAAAAACAATCATCGTTCATCTGATCGTAGATGTTGGGGCGGCAATGGGTGCAAACGTAATAAATTCCATGTGCGAAATTACGGCTCCATATTTTGAAGAACTGACAGGAGGTGAAGTTGTTTTAAGAATACTAAGCAACCTGACACCAGGAAGGATTTCAAAAGCAGAGGCGGTTTTTAAAGCGGAAGATATTGGGGGATCAAGAGTCGTTAAAAGGATCGTCAAAGCCTCCGAAATGGCAAAATACGATATTTTTAGAGCGGTTACACACAACAAAGGAATAATGAATGGGGTTGATGCGGTGCTTCTTGCAACCATGAATGACTGGCGTCAGGCGGAAGCTAATGCGCATGCTTATGCCTCCATGAATGGAACATATACTTCCTTATCGAGTTTTTCAGAAGATGAAAATGGAAATATTGTTGGGAAGATAAGCATACCATTGGCCATAGGCACAGTAGGTGGTACAACCTCAAATGTACCCAAGGCTGTTATAGCAAGAAAGGTGCTAGGTGTCACAACAACGGAAGAATTTCAGTCAGTTGTTGCTGCAGTGGGTCTTGCACAAAATTTTGCAGCTGTTAGAGCATTAAGCGATGAAGGTATTCAGAAAGGACATATGGGTTTGCATTCCAGAAACCTTGCCATTGCAGCAGGTGCAAAAGGGAGCGAAATTGATATAGTATCTGAAATCCTTAAGAAAGAGGGAAAAATATCAATGACAAGAGCAAAGGATGTACTAGCGGAGATAAGAAAAAATAAGGGTGAACATAAATGACAGATGAAAAAATAGAAAAAGAACCTGATATGAATCAGGCTGACAAGCTTATGGAAAAGGGGAAATTCATGGATTCTCTGAGAATTCTCAATGTGCTTGCACAGAAGAGTGTGGGTAAAGATGAGGAGCTCTGTGAAATTTACAGCAAAATGTCGCAGGCATATTATGGTCTTGAAAAGTTCAGAACAAACAATTCCATAAGTTACATGGAGAAATGCCTTGCTCTGAGAGAAAAAATAGGTGATCTGGCAGGACTTGCATTGGATTATATGAATTATGCTTATCTCCTTGATGAAAGCGGAGATTCCCCAAAAGCCATTGAAAGCATTGAAAAGGGAATTGCTCTTGCCAAAAAGATTGAAGACGATCAGCTGGAACTCGCAATACTATCTTCAAAGGCAGATATCCTTTCCGGTAAAAAGAGATCAATGAATGAGGCCATCGACATATTTAAAGAAGTTCTTGAAAGATCTAAAAAAATCAATGATTGGGACACATACTTTGAAGCAGAAGCGGGTCTCATAAAGGTGTATCGGGAGAAAGGTGATTCAATAAAGGCTGAAGAGGAAGTAAAGAATGGCATGGATACTGCAGATAAGATCATTGGATCAATGAAAACAAAGAAGGAGAAAGCAGAATTCAAAGAGATAATTTCATATGTATATGATCTGGCGGTGGACATGGCTCTTGAAAGCGAGGATGTCAACAGAGCTATGGAACTGGCACAGAAGATCAAAAATATTTAATCCTTTCCTCCTCCATATTGATCTATGAATTCATACTGTATATTCCTCTTGCAGGTTCCAGAATTTTTATGAGATATTCAGTGACGGAAGCCTTAAGATCCATGGGGTGAATATTTCCCAGAGAATAGAGTGAGTCAAGCTCTTCCGCGCTGTTTATAACAATGGGACCTCCTTTCTTTTCCGGTCTCTTGATCTCAAGGGTTTTTGTTCTTGGTAGTATGGCAAATTTTGCAATCTCTATTACGGGATTACCCTTGGTTTCTGCGATTGGACAAAAAGCCTGATTTATTTTCCGTTTAATTTCATCAGGTGAATCGCTTACAAGAATTCCTGAGTCAGGATCGCTCTTGGACATTTTCTTGAAATTCTCAGAATCCATTCTTCCAGATCCCTTCAGGCTTCCTATGAGAGGACCATGGAGAGAAATTGCTTTTTTTGACCCAATCTTTTCGGCTATGTCTCTTGCAAGCATATGAGCATGTCGCTGATCAATACCTCCCATACAGATATCCACATCAAGTCTGAATATATCGGTAACCTGCATCAACGG